>JBJMTO010000206.1:0-3220 GCA_045811665.1 Bradyrhizobium sp. | reverse complement strand
CAAGATGACACGGCACTGGCATCTCCCTGCCATGCTACTTAGAGCCGTCAGGTCCTTAGCCTCCGGGCGGCTCTCTATCTTGCAACCGAGACCCGCTGAACTCCCGTATCGCCTCGTTCACTTTTCTATCCTCGTCGCTCTCGACGACGGGACCACTCGATGCTGCGAGTGCTTAGTTTGTGTTGTCCCAGCTGCCGCGGCGGAGCTATCATCGGCCGCGGTTCGTGCGGGTATGACACCCGCGGTTCACGGCCGGGTCGATTCCGGGATCTTACGAACGGATTTCCAAGACCGATAATTCCTGGTCCGGTGCTTTGAAACATGCTTGGGAGATCGAATCTACCGGTTGATTGCTCGCGCACGCCACAACGATTCGAAACTATCGGCGCCATCAGGTAGCGATGCTCTCGAATCAAACAGATCGTTGGGCTTGTCCGTGAGCACACGTGTTGGGATCGCAGGCCCGGACCACTGCAACAACGATTTTGAAATCGCAGTTTTGCCTTCGTACCAGCATTTTCGTGCGTCGATAAGGCGCCAGGACCACCAATGTCCCTTCGGATCTAATGGCCGTGCTATACTGCATTGTTTTGCCTGCGCCGCTGCCGCGAAGTTAGGCAAGACCGTGATAATGCAAGCGGCCAACGCGACCGAGATACGCATGCTCATAGAGCACCTGGTCTTCGCATTTCCTGTGGACTACAGCCTGCCTCTCAAATCAGGTCACAAATAGTCGAAACTTTGGCCACATTCTGGGTGAAGCGGCGGCATCAGCCAAGCGCAATCAGCGGGTACAAGCTAGACGGTGGGCAAGGGCCGGCGGTTTACCTTCGGTGAGCGTTACGGGATTTTCTGCAACCCGTTAGTAGCACTCAGCCCGCTTCTCCATGGCTTCAGCACCGATGGTCCGCCGGGAATATTTAGGTTCGTTTTGCAATCGCGACGAACGCCAGGACATCGCATGCTCAAGCAGCGATGCTAGCGAACGGGCATTGGCGGCCGCGGCACCGATGACACCCCGGGGTCAGCCGAGGCCGGCGGCAGTTCAGGTTGCCGCGGTACGTAGTAAGGTTCAGCAGCTTGCCTAAACGCTGGCGCTGCAGCAGGTTGCGTTGTCGAAAATGACGGCTTGCGCGATCTCGTATCGGCCGACCGCAGCGCGGGCGCCGATGTCCTGCTCCGCAGTTTCTGCTCAGAAGATTGGGCAACGTCTCGCAGCGTTTGCTGCTGGCTAACCTTGAGCTGCTCCATACCGGCCTTGAGTTGCTCGACCTCCCGCGTTAGCGCCAAGATATCTTGTGCCATAGACTGCAGCAACTGCGCCGAGTCGGCAGTTGGAGCTTCGGCGGCTATCGCGACTGATTTCGACGCGGTCTGAACCAACGCCGCCGGCTCTCCAGATGCTGCATCCGGAACGGCAGGCGGGACCGTTCGCGCAGATTCTTCCGACGGCAGCGATGAAGTCACCACAAACTGGGTTGCCAATTTGGCGATCTTCCTTTTGGCAGTCTCACCATAGGATTTCCAAGCGACGGCAGCGAGGCCGATGCATGTTGCCAGCAACAGCGCAATCACGCCGCGTGCCGCCCGCCCCGCGATCGAGGGGCCGGCAGAACCTAAGACATCATCGACCGGAGCCGCACGAAACGCGGTATCGACCGGTGGAGCCGTTCGGCCGTCAGGGGATTCGGACGGCGCGCGGGGCTTTGTATCCGAACGATAGCGCGCGGCTTGATGCAAGACATCAGAAAGCTCCTCGTCGGAGGGCGCGACTCCAACGGCATCGGGCGCGACCGCAACAACATCGCACGGATCGTCGCATGGTTTAGCGGGGAGCGGAGAATGCATTGGGGCTCCGGGCTCGGTCCAATGTCAACCGCCGGCGGCCGGCAGCTAGCGATTAAGTCGTTAAGCTCTCAGACCTTCATTCGGATTTGACCAAAGCAAGGCGACACCATGGAGAGTGTCGGGCCTGTTCCGTCAAACGCCTTGGAACTCGTGTATCTGCCCTCTGCGGACGACAAACCGTGCTCAGCGTCCTCCGGCGTGAGTGTGGAAAAACTCCGCCGCTTTTGTCAACGCACGGCGTCCGTCCTCGAGCTTTGCATTCCACAGTGGCCATGCGTGAATCATATGTGGCCAAATTTCAAGTGTCACATCGACGTCGGCGGATCCGGCCGCGGCGGCGAAACGCGTGGCATCAGAAAGCAACGTCTCTGCTGATCCGACCTGGATCAAGGTCGGTGGTAAGCCGCGCAAATCCGCGAACAGAGGCGAGATCAGTGGGTTCTTGCGATCAACAGGTCTCGGCAAGTACGCGTCGGCCAATTCGCCGAGATAGCCCTTATGGATAATCGGATCGACGGCGTCCTTGGTGTCCAGCGTAGCGCCGGACATAGTGAGGTCGGTCCACGGTGAGATCAGCCACGCGCAGGCCGGCAAGGGCTCAGCGGCAGCGCGCAGTCTATTGATGAGGGTGAGCGTGAGGTTTCCGCCGGCGCTGTCGCCGCCCACGACGATGGCATCAGCCAGGATGCCTTGTCGGCGCACGAAACACCATGCCGTCATCGCGTCCTGGTGTGCCGCCGGATAAGGGTGCTCCGGCGCAAGTCGGTAACCGACAGCCAAGGTGCGCATGCGTGCTGCACGGCCCGCTTCCGTCACCATCCGCCGATGACTGAGGATCGAACCGGAGCAGTAGCCGCCGCCGTGGAAGAACAACAGCACCCCCGACCTGTGGCTGCCGGGCGCAAGCGACCATTCGCCAGGAACGCCATCGCAGTTGACCGCTTCAAGCGACACGTCGTCTGCCACTGGCCAAACCGACCCTACCTCGTCGAGGCGTTGACGCCGCTCCGACCATCCAATCGGCCTCGGCTTTGAGCCCAACAACGCGCGGATAGCCTCAATCTCGTTCTGACCCAAGGCTACTTCCTCCGCATGCGATATCGCGTCGGGTCGGTCGCAATCGAGCAGATCGGCATGCCATCCCGTTGGTGGATATTACCTACGCTGAATTCCTTCACTTTAGCTTTGCTAGGGCGTCCGATGAACGCGGTCGGAGCAGGCTACTACACTCCGATCCCTGCTTCCATTCGGACCGGTCTAGCGATACGGTTGAGGTCTGTGTCGGTTACCCGGGGAGGAAACACGTAAACCGCTCTGTGTTCAGAATGCATCGCAACTGATGCTAGGGATTGATAACTGCGGCCCGTCCTGT
>JBJMTO010000205.1:0-4657 GCA_045811665.1 Bradyrhizobium sp. | reverse complement strand
CGGGAACTGCGCCATCATCACGGAAATTTCGAGCACGACCGTCCACAGACGACAGAGATGCTCGTAGGCGTCCACGTCGAACTGCTTGGTCGTGGTGTTGTAGAACGTGATCAGGTTGGCGGACGCCAGATTGCAGGCGGTGTCGTCCAGGAACATGTATTCCGAGCACGGATTGGAGGCGCGGATATCGCCCGAGGCCTTGCAGGTGTGCCAGTCGTTCATGGTGGTGTTGAAGTGCAGGCCGGGATCGGCGCTGGCCCAGGCGGCGTGGCCGATCTTCTCCCAGAGATCGCGCGCCTTCAGCGTCTTCATGATCTTCTTGTTGGTGCGCCCGATCAGGTTCCAGTCGCCGTCGGTTTCCACCGCGCGCAGGAAATCATCCTTCAGCGATACCGAATTGTTCGAGTTCTGGCCGGAGACCGTGAGGTAGGCTTCCGAATCCCAGTCGGTGTCGTAGATCGGGAAATCGATCTCCTTGTAGCCTTGCCGCGCGAATTGGATGACGCGCTTGATCATGCCGTCGGTCACCATGGCGCGGCGGGCGAGCTTGATCTCGCGGCGCAGCGCCGGGTTCTTCTCGGGATCGAAGCAGTCGTCGCCTGAGCCTTCGCAGTTGACGCAGGCTTTCAGCACCGCCTTGAGGTGACGCTGATTGAGCTTGGAGCCGGTCACGAGCGCTGCGACTTTCTGCTCCTCCTTCACCTTCCAATCGATGTAGGTCTCGATGTCTGGATGGTCGGCGTCCACCACCACCATCTTGGCGGCGCGCCGCGTGGTGCCGCCCGATTTGATAGCGCCGGCGGCGCGGTCGCCGATCTTCAGGAAGCTCATGAGGCCGGAGGAACGTCCGCCGCCCGAAAGCTTCTCGCCTTCGCCGCGCAAGCGCGAGAAGTTCGAGCCGGTGCCGGAGCCGTATTTGAACAGGCGGGCTTCACGCACCCATAGGTCCATGATGCCGCCCTCGTTGACGAGGTCGTCCTCGATGCCCTGAATGAAACACGCGTGCGGCTGCGGATGCTCGTAGGCCGATTTCGATTTGGTCAGCTTGCCGGTCTTCCAGTCCACGTAATAGTGGCCCTGGCCGGGTCCATCGACGCCGTAAGCCCAGTGCAGCCCGGTGTTGAACCATTGCGGCGAATTCGGCGCGATCATCTGCTTTGCCAGCATGTAGCGCAGCTCGTCATTGAAAGCGCGCGCGTCTTCCTCGGAGGAGAAGTAGCCGCCCTTCCACCCCCAATACGTCCAGCAGCCGGCGAGACGGTCGAACACCTGCTTGGCGGAGAGTTCGCTCACATACCGCTCGGCTTCCGGCAGGTTGGCCATCGCCTCGGTGTCCGGCACCGAGCGCCAGAGCCAGGACGGCACGGTCTCTTCCTCGACCTTTTTCAGTTTGGCGGCGACGCCTGCCTTGCGGAAATACTTCTGCGCCAGAACGTCGGAGGCGACCTGCGACCAGAATTGCGGCACCTCGACGTTCTCGAGGCGAAACACCACGGAGCCGTCGGGATTGCGGATCTCGGATGTCGTCAATCTGAAATCAATCCCGGAGTAGGGTGATTGCCCCGCAGTGGTGTTCCGCCGTTCGATTCGCATTGTAGTCCCCATTTCGTGTGACCGGACCCGCTGTGGCGGCGCCGGCTTGTTGCCTTGGCGAACTGTTGGTCCGCTGCTCTACCGGTGGATCCGGCCCTGTTTCTCTCCGGCAGCAACATCGATGTAATGTCGATTTTGCCGCCGCATGCCCTGCCGGAACGCCCCCGCTCCGGTTCTCAGGCCATGTATTCAACGCCCCAACTACACCCCAGCCTCGCAAGGCCTTAACTCAGCACTGAGCCATTCGGCCCCTTTGATGCCACCCATTTGACCAAGCCATTTTGGCTCGGCCGGCCTTTCCCAAGGTCCAGATTCAGGGCGCACAAGCCCGTCGCCCGCTGCCTCGACCGGCCGGCGGGATTGTCATTCTGGAACCCTTAGGGGTACGACCGGCGGGACCCAAATATACTCGCGCCGAACAGGATCAAAGCTAGGATAACTGCATCGCGCCCGTCAAGTAGTAGTAGGAGTTCCTGAATCAAATACTAAATATGGTGGAAAAACAGAAAAAATAGGGGCGCCCAGCCTCTCCAACATCAGCAACTATCCGTGAGTCTTCAGGGATTCCCAAGGGAAAAAACTATCCACTACGCGCCAGCGGCGGCTTCGCCCCGCTGTTCACAGCCCAACTATTTATTAGTCCCGGAGGTGTTGCCCTGGAGAGACTCAGGGAGTTCGTCTTAGGGCCGGGCAGGCATGCCCACCGGTCCATGGCCACGCGTCTGGATACCCGGCATGGTGCGGCCGATTCCCACCGGTCTGAACGATGACAATGGTAAAACCGCCGGGCGCGCGTCCACACATTACCCCCGCCGGCCTCATGTTCCTCGCCATCACCTCGATCGGCTGGGGCTTCAATTGGCCGATCACGAAGTACCTGCTGGCGGAGCTGCCGCCGCTTACGCTGCGCGGCACGACCGGCGTGGTAGGTGCCGGCCTGCTCGCCGCGCTGGCTTTGCTCCGTGGCCAAAGCCTGCGAGTCCCCCGTGAACTCTGGCCGAGGCTGGTGCTGGCCGCCTTTCTCAATGTCGCCTGCTGGATGGTGCTGATGGGACTGGCGCTGCTCTGGCTTCCGGCGAGCGAGGCCGCGCTGATCGCCTACACCATGCCGGTGTGGGCCTCTATCCTGGCTTGGCCGGTGCTCGGAGAACGACCAAATCTGCTGCGCGTCATATCTCTGCTCATGGCGTTTGCGGGCCTGAGCGCGATCATGGGCGGAAATGGTCTGGCCGCCAGCATGGATAAGCTGCCGGGAATCATCATGGCGCTGGGCGGCTCCTTGGGTTTTGCGATCGGCACAGTGCTCGCGAAGAAACTGCCGCTGCATCTGCCGCCCCTGACCGCCGCCGCCTGGCAGATCGGAATCGGATGTCTGCCGGTCGCAATCGCCGGGCTTTTGATCGAGACAACCGATCTGCCGGCGCTGTCCGGCCTAAGCTGGATGCTGATCCTCTATTCCACCTTGATCCAGTTCTGCGTGGCCTATCTCAGTTGGTTCGCCGCGCTCGCGCGGCTGCCGGCTTCGGTCGCGGCAATCGGCACCATGGCGGTGCCGGTGATTGGAGTTGTCGCTTCCGCAATCGCCTTGCATGAGCCGCTCGGGCCCGGCCAGCTCGCCGCGTTGGTCTTTACGCTTGCCGGCGTGGTGCTGGCGACGCGATCATGAAAGGCCGAAAAGCTGGAGTTTACTGGACAAACCGAAGCCCGGCTGGCATCAGACCGCTATCCTCCTCGAACCGGCCCGCGCATGAAACAGTTTCTGCTCAAGCTATTCACCTGGTGGAACGGCCAGACGTTCGGCACGCAATTGTGGACCTGGCGGTTCGGCGAACTGGTAGGCCAGGACGAGCAGGGCAACCGCTATTACCGCACCATCGGCGGCAAGATCGATCCGGCGCTCGGCTTCGAGCGGCGCTGGGTGATCTATAACGGTGTTGTCGAGGCGTCTCGCGTCCCGCCGTCATGGCACGGGTGGCTACATCACATCGTCGATGTTCCGCCCACCGACGAAGCCTACACCGCGCGCGAATGGGAGAAGCCGCATGTGCCCAATTTGACCGGGACGCCGGCGGCCTATCGTCCCTCCGGCTCCACGCTGGCGAGCGGCAAGCGGCCGAAGGCGACCGGCGATTACCAGCCGTGGACGCCTAGCTAAAGCCGATCCGTCACTGTCATCGTGCGCGACCCTGGGGATGGATCGCAAAGTGAGATTCGCGATTGTGGCGTGGCGATAAAGCGGTGCCGGGATGACCGACGCGTCATCCGGACTCTTCATTCCCGCATGTCGCTGCGCTCATGCGGGCTACTCGTCAGGGACTGCGCGCGGGCGAATTGTGTAGCAGTGGGTGTGAACAGCGGGGAGAGCGGGGACAGTTTCGCCTCTCCTGTTGAGGCTCGCATAACGCGGTGGTTCAATCAGTCATCTTACGGAGATGGGAAACCATCGCGACGGTTCGGGCAACAGATCGCGACTGCCCCGATACGCAGCGGCTGCCGATCAGAATGTGGCTGGGAAATAGGCCCCTGGCGCTGAGGTTCTGAAATCGCCCGTCAATGTGTAGCTGCCGTAGGACAGGAAAGGCCGTCTGGGAAACCGGGCGGCCTTTTTCTTTGGGCGGACGTCATTCCAGGTCTTTGGGCTGGACCTCACGCCATCCGCGCGGCGGCGCGATGAATGGCCTCGCCACGCCGGGCTTGCGCCGGCGCGATCCTCTCTTTCATCAGCGCGAGAATTTCCGGCGGCGCGGTCTCCGGCGAGCCGGCATTGAACGGTGGCGCCGGATTGTATTCGAGCCTGAGCTGGATCGCTTCGGCCGTGCGCCGGTCGACCATGAGCGACACCAGTGTCAGCGCGAAGTCGATTCCCGCGGTAACGCCACCGCCGGTGACGCGGTTACGGTCGACGCAGACCCGCGTCCTGGTTGGCGTTGCGCCAAACGCTGCGAGAAATTCCATCGCGGTCCAATGGGTCGCTGCCCGATAGCCTCTGAGCAAGCCGGCCGCGCCCAGCACCAGCGATCCCGTGCACACCGATGTGATGTATTTCGCACCGGCGGCCTGCCTG
>JBJMTO010000204.1:0-30872 GCA_045811665.1 Bradyrhizobium sp. | reverse complement strand
GCTTTTCTGGGGTGGGGCTATCGGAGCAGGAATCCACCATCGGTGCCGCATTCGGGATCATGGCGCAAATCGCTCCGGGGGTCTTGGTCGGGGGGGAAACGCGATATGTTCGGAAATACGAAGGAACAGGCTTGCAGGAATTTGCGGGCGAGGCGGTGTTTGTCGGGCCAACCGCGTACTTCCAGCTGTCCAAAAGATCAAGGCTGACGGCCGCCTGGAGCTTTCAGGCCTGGGGCCGTTCCCCTCAATCCGCTATGGCGCTTGATTTGCTAAATTTTGAGCGAAGCCAGGCGCGATTGGTTTTCGGTGTCAATTTTTAAACCATTGCCGGGCGGCTGGGAGGCGCTTTCTTCGGCGATATTCATGCAACTTCGCGGGGTCGGCTCCGTTTCTCTATTGCTATTGTTTCAGCGTTCCAAAGGGTGTCCGGCATGAATCCCATCGACCTAGTCGTCACCATATGCGCCGTTCTATCGCCGACTGCCTGCGAAGAGACCCACCTGATTTTTTACTCGCACGGCTCGTTGCAGCAGTGCGCAATGTCGGCGCAACCCTACATCGCAAAATGGGTTGGAGAACACCCGAAGTGGAGCGCGGTGAGGTGGCGCTGCGAGTATCCGCGGAGCAACGATAAGGCGGACGCTCGGAACCCAAGCTCCGCAGCGTGACGCTTCCCGGGCTATTTGTTGCAGTTCTGCAAATCTTTGTCGGCGATCGAAAACACCGCATCAGCTTTAATCTCGAGGTTGCGTACAAAGCATTGTTTGGAGTCCCGATAACCGATCTTAGCATCGTAACGACCTGGTTCGATGCCTGTGATTCGCAGGCGCTCGTCATGGTCGACTTCTTTATCCTTATCATTCAGGGTCTGGTCGGATCCCCAGCTGCTCGTGCCGGCAGGGGAAAGTTGAAAGTTGGAAATGGTCGCGGTGGTCAGGTTCCAAAACCGGATGCCCTTGCCTTGGGCGGATAGTTGGCCAGTGCCGGCGAGCAACAGGACTACCGACGCCAGGATCAATCGGATCACTGCAATCCTCCTCAAATCGGTCATTCCCTAATCAGGCGGTCGCGATTTTTTGCCTTGTCGAAATTCTTTGCCTGATCGAGCCCAATTGGCGCGATCAACCTCGTTGCTACCAGATCGGCTCCATCGAAATCAGTATCAATCAACGTCACGCCGGTCAGATTAGCTCCTCCGAGTTGGGCGTTCTTGAGCGAGGCACCCGTCAGGTCAGCGCCCTTCAACAAGGCAAATTCTAGATCGACGCGAGACAGGTCGGCGCCGCGTGCGTTCAGCCGCTCGAGATTGGCCGATTTCAATACGGCCCGCATCAGCCCCATGGACTGGTTGCGCATGTCGGCGCCTAGGTTTGCGAACGCGATGGAAGCTCCCACCAGGCTCGCGCCGGTAAGGTCGGCAGCAACGCGTGCCCCCGAGAGATCGGCACCGTCGAGGCGCGCGCGAAGCATCTGCGAGGCGAATAGGTTTGCGCCTTTCAGGCTTGCACCGGTCAGATCCGCGCCGAGCAACCACGCCTGATCGAGCACCGCACCGTCGAGCCGCGCGCCGGCAAGCTTGGTATTGTTCAGCCGTGCAGCGCGAAAAATTGCTTTCGAAAGGTCGAGACCGGACAGGTCTAGTCCGGATAATTTCTTGCCACTGAAATCTGCCGGCGTGCCGACGGCCGCTGCCGCAAGCGCGTCCTCGACGTCGCCGCGGGTCATTTCGGCCGAGACCATATCGGCCGAGGACAGGTCAAGGTGGCGCATCATGTCCGGCGCCGCCGCCGTCACGGCGAGCAGTGTGAGGCAGATCGTTGTGCCGCCGATAATACGATTCATCCTCGCCATTTTAGCACGCGCCGCATGGAGGCGATACGAGGATGCCGCGCATGGCAACCCTCCTGGCTCGCTGAAGCGTTTCCTCAATACAACCTTTCTCGTATAATGGCGCAGCTGCGACCCGCATCAGGAGTCCTCGTGATGACAGTTTGCCGATCCCTGCGAGTTATTCTCGGCGCCCTGGTCGCGCTGCTCGCAACCCTTCGTGTTGGAGGCGCCAACGACGTCAACGATTATCCCACCTCGGCACGATCAGAATACGTGTTTGGCTGCCTGAAGGCCAACGGCGAAACCCGCCAGTCGATCGAACAATGCTCCTGCTCGATCGACGTCATAGCGTCTCTGCTGCCCTATGATCGCTACGTCACCGCCGAAACCGTCCTGAGCATGGCGCAGGTACGAGGAAACCTTGGCGGACAGTTCCGCACCTCGGAGCAGGCGACGAGCGCCGTGAATGATTTGCGGCGTGCGCAGGCCGAGGCGGAGGTGAGATGTTTTTAGTCTCATCCGAGATCTGCCCACCAGCTCACATTCCGGAACCGTCAACCATCCATTCCCGCTGGAATACATGACCCTCGGTATCTTTGGCCTCGACCCGGAAACGCTTGGCGCCATTCGGCAGGTAGGTAAATCGGATATTCGGATCTTCCGATACCGAGATTCCGCCTTCCATCGCCAAAACCAAAGTGTCGTCCAACCAAAGCCGCACTTGGTTGACGAAGAAGGGGGGGATATACAGCTGGGTCAGCTGATCCATCTGCAAGCCCGAATTGTTGGGGTGGCCGATCATGATCTGAGCTTCACGACTGCCGCTTGATGCACCCTCCTTGGTGAATTGTCTCAGCCGCATTTGCCCGAATTTGCTGTTTGCTTCCTCGGCGTTCTTGGCCGCTGGAGCGGCACACCCGCCCGATGCCTTCACGAAGGTTTTCGTCACGTATAGCTTGCCGTCGCTTAGTTCGGCGACCGCATGAACGTCAGTGTAATTGTTGACGCGAACGCGGGTGGAGATTTCCGATACAGAGGAATCCGGTCCCAGTTCGAAACGCGCTGCCATCGGCGCGGGGTTCTGGTCTATCACGAGAGTGATTGCCCGCACCCGGCGAGTGTCGCCCGGCACAAGTTTGCTGCGGAGAGTGACCGGAACAATTGCCGCGTCCTCGGCGCGGTACGGCATCTCGACAGCGATCACCTCGGCGCCATCGTTGATCGGGCGATTGTTAAAGATGTCCTGTACGAGGCCATGCCAGAGATCATCAGCATCAGGTGTTGCCGCCCGTGCGAGACACGCGCCGAACTGCATCGCGCTCAAAACTCCAACGACCCAGAGCAGGCGGGAATAATACCCCGACATCGACGCACTCCTCTCCACGATCCCTGGCTCAGTCTACTCCTTTAAGCGCCTTATTCCCATTCAATTTCTGAGAATGCGGCAGTAGCGTTTCGCGCATGGTAATCGCTGAATAGCTTCCATCGCGACTGTTCTGAGCCCGCAGCGGCATCGGGCGCGGCAGTAATCGGTTCACCATGGCCGATCAGGGCGCGGATGTCGGTTGCTAGTCTGTTTAGATAGCGTCGTTCGTCCGCAAGGGCACCTGGCCAGTCGCTTACGGGTCCGTGACCGGGCACGACCCGTTGCGCGGAGGTCGAATTGAGGCGGTCGATCACCGTCAGCCATCCACCAAGGCTGCCGTCGAGGACAGGCACGTGGGTCAAGAAAACCAAGTCGCCCGCGAACAAGGTCCCGGTTAGCTCGTCCAGCACGGTCACGTCGTTATCGCTATGCGCAGTAGGCCATGCCCGCAGAACAAGTCTCCTGTCGCCAAGGTCGAGCGCGAGTGTCTCACCGACCAAGCGCGTCGGTGGGATGAGGCGAACCTCTCCGATTAGCTCCTCCCCCATGATCCGGCGAAAGGATTCAAGGTAAAACGGTCCTCTCATGGCAAGGGCACTTGGCAAATTCCTGTGGCCGACAAAATAGGCCTCGCCATCGAGGAATGCTGCATTGCCGAAGACATGATCGGGGTGAGCGTGAGTATTGATGACGTAGCGGATGGGCTTGTCGGTGTGGACGCGAATAGCCGCCAGCAATTGCCGTCCTTCGCGAACGCTGCCGCCGGTATCAATCACGGCAACTGCATCGGCTCCAATGATAAAGCCAACATTGGCTACACGGCCTTCATTTTCACGGGTCATGAGCTCCGTCAGGCCGACGTGAACGAACAGCCCCGGTGCAATTTCATCGACGGACAGCGCACGTTGCTGCGCCTGCGAGGATGCTGATGATGCGATCGTCAGCAATGCCGCAGCGATGAGACGCGATGATCCATTCATTCGATCTCCATGGTCCGCCCAAATTGCACCTTACTGCTTGCGAGCTCTGGCCAGCCGCATGAGGTTAGCCCGCTCATGCCAATGGGCGCTGAGATTTTTCTATTGCACGCTCCAGCTGAGGGGCATAGCATTTGCTTGGTTTCCAGCTTCAATTAAACCTCGGTTCGCTGAACTTGCCGGTGTCGCGTCGAAGTTGACAAACGTTGTGACTAAAGTTGTTGCCTGCGGACCTTCCGCAAGCAATCAAGCAATACTGGTTGGGCCGAAGGGCAGCCCGACGAAAAAAACAAAATAGAACTGAAGCAATCTGGGAGGTTACGTGATGCGCAAGGTGCTATTCGCAACCTGTTTTGGCGCTGCAGCGGCATTTGCCGCAGGCGCCGCCAACGCCAACGATGAATTGATCAAAATGTCGCAGAACCCAAAGGATTGGGTAATGCCGGCAGGCGATTACGCCAACACGCGCTACTCCAAGCTCAATCAAATCACCGCGGCTAACGTTGGCAAGCTGCAGGTGGCATGGACGTTTTCGACCGGGGTGCTGCGCGGCCACGAAGGCGGTCCGCTCATCATCGGCAACATAATGTATGTTCATACGCCGTTTCCAAACAAGGTCTATGCACTTGATCTTTCCGACGAGAACAAGATCGTATGGAAGTACGAACCTAAGCAGGACCCAAATGTCATCCCGGTGATGTGCTGTGACACCGTCAACCGTGGTGTGGCATATGGCGACGGCAAGATCTTCTTGCACCAGGCCGACACCACGTTGGTCGCGCTGGACGCCAAAACTGGCAAGGAGCTCTGGACCGCAAAGAACGGCGATCCCGGCAAGGGAGCAACCGGCACTTCTGCCCCGCTCGTGATCAAGGACAAGGTTCTGATCGGCATCTCCGGCGGCGAATTTGGCGTGCAATGTCACGTCACCGCTTACGACGTTAAGAGCGGCAAGCAGCTGTGGCGGGCGTTTTCCGAAGGACCGGACGACCAGATCATGGTCGATCCGGATAAAACCACCGAACTCGGCAAACCAGTTGGCAAGGATTCCAGTGTCAAGACCTGGCAGGGCGATCAGTGGAAAATTGGTGGAGGCTGCACCTGGGGCTGGATGTCTTATGATCCCGCTTTAAACATGGTCTATTATGGTTCGGGCAATCCCTCGACCTGGAATCCGAAGCAGCGTCCGGGCGACAACAAGTGGTCGATGACGATCTTCGCGCGCAATCCAGATACCGGAATGGCGCGCTGGGTCTATCAAATGACCCCCCATGATGAATGGGATTACGACGGCGTCAACGAGATGATTCTGACCGACCAGCAAGTCGGCGGCGCCGAGCGCAAACTCCTGACCCATTTCGACCGCAATGGACTTGGCTACACGCTTGACCGCGCCACCGGGGAATTGCTCGTGGCCGACAAGTTCGATCCGAAGGTCAACTGGACGACTGGGGTCGACATGAACAAGAGCTCGCCCACCTATGGCCGTCCCAAGGTGGTTGAGCAATACTCGACCGACAAGCAGGGCGAGGATCACAACAACAAGGGTATTTGTCCGGCCGCGCTTGGTACGAAGGACGAGCAGCCAGCTGCTTATTCTCCGGACACCCAGTTGTTCTATGTTCCGACCAATCATGTTTGCATGGATTACGAGCCGTTCAAGGTGAGCTATACCGCGGGCCAGCCCTATGTCGGAGCGACGCTGTCGATGTATCCGCCTCCAGGCGAAACCCACATGGGCAACTTTATCGCCTGGGATGGCAAAACCGGCAAGATTGTCTGGTCGAACAAGGAGCAGTTCTCGGTCTGGTCAGGGGCGCTCGCCACTGCCGGCGGAGTCGTGTTCTACGGAACGCTCGAAGGCTACCTTAAAGCGGTTGATGCAAAGACGGGTAAGGAGCTCTACAAATTCAAGACACCGTCCGGCATTATCGGCAATGTCACGACTTATGAGCAGGGTGGCAGACAATACGTGGCAGTCCTCTCCGGCGTTGGCGGTTGGGCGGGTATTGGCCTTGCCGCCGGTCTGACCGATCCGACCGCCGGCCTCGGCGCAGTCGGCGGTTACGCTGCGCTGAGTAATTACACGGCGCTCGGTGGCACGCTTACGGTGTTTGCGTTGCCACAGCAGTGACCTGATCAATCGTGTCGGCGCATGGACCCCTCACGCGCCGGCACCTTTGCTAGTCGAATCCTCGAGGACAAGCTCTTGCGAAAAATTTGGTGGGTGGCTGCCACGATCGGCTTCGTGGCATCTGGAGGAATCGTTGTCGCCGAAAATGCCATCGACCCGACAGCAGTCAAATCCGAAGATGGCAAGTATCTGGACAAGGAGGGCAGTCCGACATTCAAGGTCGCACCCGATGGTAGCGTTGATTGGTATACTTACTCCGGATACCGCCGCTATCACTCGGAGTGTCACGTCTGTCACGGTCCGGATGGCGAAGGATCGACCTACGCGCCGGCATTGAAAAATTCGGTCAAGACCATGAGCTACGGTGACTTCCTGGGGGCGGTCGCGAGCGGGCGCAAGAACGTCAGCGCTTCGCAAGGCAGTGTCATGCCGGCCTTTGGGGACAATCCGAATGTCGCCTGCTACATGGACGACCTCTACGTCTATCTACGCGCACGCGCCCATGACGCAGTAGGTCGTGTGCGGCCGGCCAAGCATGAAGATAAACCCGTCGCCGCGCAGCAAGCCGAGGATTCCTGTATGGGCAAGCGCTGAGCAAGGCACGAGACGTGTTGCCGCTGCGAATTCGGCCTGCTGGAAAGACAAAGAGAACGCGGCGATGAAAAATGCCACGCTACACCGCCGGCTGCTGCTTTCGATCCTGGCCTCGATAGCCGTCACGGCTGAGGTCTCGCGAGCGCAGACTCCGGAAGGCACTGATCTGTCCATTGAACTGGTCGATCCCAAGGTGTTGAGGGTGTGCGCCGACCCTCGCAATTTGCCGTTCTCCAACGACAAGGGCGAAGGTTTCGAAAACAAGCTTGCTGAACTGTTCGCGCACAAGCTTCAGAAGAAACTCGACTACACGTATTTTCCGCAAGCGACCGGTTTCGTGCGCATGACGCTCGCCGCGCATCGCTGCGACCTCATCATGGGTATCCCCCAAGGCGACGATTTGGTTCAAGGCACCAATCCCTATTACCGAACGGCGTATGCGCTGGTTGCCAAGCAGGGAAGTGGCCTCGAGGCTGTTGAGACGCTTGAAGACGAGCGTCTCAAAACCAAGCGCGTTGGAATCGTTGCCGGCACCCCGCCTGCCACCAACATGGCGGCCAATGGCCTGATGATGAATGCCAAGCCCTATCCGCTGATGATAGATACCCGCATCGATTCGTCGGCGGCCGCCATGATTAAAGACCTGATCTCCGGTGAAATCGATGCGGGCGTTCTGTGGGGGCCGATGGCGGGATTTTATGCCAGGCAGGCCAACCCGCCATTGCATATCACGCCGCTGATCAAGGAAACAGCGGGGCCGCGGCTCGCCTATCGGATCGGCATGGGTGTTCGTCCTGCCGACCAGAACTGGAAACGCCTGCTCAACCGTCTGATCCAGGAAAACCAGCCCGCCATCAACAAAATCCTGCTCGACTTCGGGGTGCCGTTACTCGACGAGAATGACAAGCCGATCACCGCGGAGCTGGCGACCAAGCCACCATGATCCAGCACCTAGCCCCGCTGATCGCGGCTATCCTCGCTCTGACACCGCTGGCCTATGCTCAGGAAAACGTTGCAGAACCCGAGGGATATCGAACCGACAATTATCTTGCCCCGGTGCCTGCAACGCTTGCCGGTGCACGCGTCCTTAGCACTGCACAAGCCGAGGCCATATGGCGAAGCGGAGCGGGCGTTTTCATCGACGTCTTACCACGACCGCCGAAGCCGCAAGGGCTTCCCGCAGATACCATCTGGCGCGAGAAGCCGAGGACCAACATCCCCGGTACCGTTTGGCTGCCCAATACCGGTTATGGATCATTGGCAGCATCGACCGAAAACTACCTCCGGCTTGGACTTGCCCGCGCTTCCGGCGGCGACCGCGCAACACCGCTGGTGATCTATTGTCAAACCGATTGTTGGATGTCTTGGAACGCGGCGAAGCGGGCATTGTCCTACGGGTATATTAACGTCGCCTGGTACCCGGAGGGGACCGATGGTTGGCAGCGCGCCAACTTGCCACTGGCGGACTCGCAGCCATTTGCCGGTGAGGAGACGTCATCTCCCGGCTGATACAGCACTCGTTATTCCATTTCCTGCTGGATCACGCGGCCAAGCGCGAATAAGCGCTGCTCGATTGCGGTGGGTACTTCACAAACGAATTTGATCACCCGCTGACGGTCCTCGAATATTCGGGTCTGCCATACCAGCTGGTTGCCCAGTTCCTCAATCTTGGCTTGATCAGGCGGGGAAACCTCCTGCATCGCCTGCAGCGCCAAGGTATCGCTTCGAATCTTGTCCGCTGCTTCCCGTTGCTTGCGGGTGACGCGTTCGAGCCCGTTCATCACCGACAAGCGCTGCGCGTTGAGGGTATCAAATAGGCCGGCAAACAGCAGCTTGCCGATCTCGGCCTTTTGGGCCGCGTGGTGCGATAGAAATTCCGTGATTATTTTCTCGGCTTCCTCGATCGGGGTGCGGCGCGCGGCAAGGCGCGGCACCAGCGCGTTGATCTTGGCGTTAGCTTTCCAGTTGCCTGCAGCATCATCGAGCGCCGGACCGCTCCAAACAGCGGCAAGCGAGATCTCAGGCACCTTGGCCTGGGCGCACGGCCAATCTGGATATCGCGGATCGGCGGCGAAACTTTGATCGACCGCTAAGGTGAGCGACAACAGAGCGCAGAGCAAAGTTAAGGGCTTCATGTTTCGCCTCGGGCGGGCCCGCGCTGGCTGAGGCCGCGTGACGGATCGTAGGCGAGTGCCGCACCGATCATGAAGGTTGCCGTGCAGCCCGTAACCACGGCTAGCGAAACCCAATTTGTTTGCCCGTATAGCGCGAAACGGATCAATTCGACCGCGTGGGTGAACGGATTGAACAGACAGAGATAGTAGAGCATCGGGCTTCCCTCCTGCACCCGCCACAACGGATAAAGTGCAGACGATGCGAAAAACATCGGGAAGATGACGAAGTTCATCACCCCGGCAAAATTCTCCAGCTGCTTGATGCCCGAAGATATCAGCATTCCGAGCGAGCCCAGCATCAACCCTGACAACGCCAGCGCGGGAAGAACCGTAAGATAGCCGAGCGGCGGCGGTTCGATTTCCCACAACCATGCGATCAGCAGGAAGGCGTAGACCTGGAGCAATGAGACCGCTGTTCCGGCGAGGAGCTTGCAAAACAACAGGTACCAACGCGGCAGCGGGCTTAGCAACAACGTGCGCATGTTGCCCATCTCGCGGTCGTAGACCATTGAAAGTGAGGACTGCATTCCGTTGAACAGCTGGATCATCGCGATCAAACCCGGCGTGATGTAGACCTCGTATGGAATGTAGGTTTCGTAAGGTGGGATGATAGAAATGCCAAGCACCTGGCGGAAGCCGGCTGCGAAAATGAACAGCCAGACCAGCGGTCTTACCAGGGCGGAGACGAACCGTTCGCGCTGATGGACAAAACGGAGGCCCTCGCGCCACACGATGCCGCCCAGGCACGTGAGATATTGCGCAATTGAAAATCCCTCGCGCTTGTCGCTTAACGATACCGAGCTCATGGCGCGGCGCTCCCCGACTTGGAACTGGTGTCAGTCAGCAACAGGAAAGCGGAATGCAAGTCGCGCGTCCCGCTGTCCGCGATGATGCGCGCGACCTCACCCTGGGCCAGAATCCGCCCCTGATGCAGAATGACAAGATTGTCGCTCGGGACGATCTCGTCGAACAGGTGGGTCGCCCACAGCACCCCAATCCTTTCCTCAAGGACCAAGCCCCGCACATAGCCAAGAATTTCGGCGCGAGCCTTGACGTCAAGGCCGATCGTCGCTTCGTCAAGCAACAGCAGGCGAGGGTGATGCAGCAACGCCCGCGCGATTTCCAGTCGCCGCATCTGACCGCCGGACAGGTCACGCACTTTACTGCCGTGGCGCTCGGCAAGATCGATGCGCGCGAGCACTTCAGCTGCGCGCAGCCGAGCTTGGCGCCACTCTATGCCATGCAGCGCGGCGTGATACAGCAAGTTTTGCATGACCGACAGATCGAGGTCGAGCGTGCGCGGCTGAAACACCACGCCCAGCAGCCGCAGCGCTTCGCCAGGCACCAGGGCAATGTCATGCCCGAAGATGCTGATGCGTCCGGCCCGGATGGGAAAAAGCCGCGTGATCAGCGAGACCAACGTGGTTTTGCCGGCGCCGTTTAGGCCAAGCAGCGCGGTGAAGCTTGCCGGCGCTACCGCAAAACTGATCTGGTCCAGTGCTCGACGCGTCCCATAGGAGTGGCTGACGCCCTCGATCGCCAGCGCGGCTGCACTCCGGCCCGGTCGGTCCTCAAAGCTTGGTGCCGCCTTATCGCCAGCACTGAATAAATCCGGCTTCATGGTCATGGCTTTGCGATCGTAATGCCCCACGGCAGTTCGCCAACCTGAATGGTCTTGATCACTTTGAGCGCCGCGACATCGATCACGGACACATCATTGGATACGCCATTGGTGACTAAAAGAAATTTCTCATCGGGCGTAAATGCCATATGCCAGACGCGCTGCCCGACCAGCAGATATTTCGTAACCTGATGGCTTGCGGCGTCGACGACCGCGACGCGATTGGCAGGGCCCAACGCGATGAAAGCGGTCTTTCCATCGGCGACGATACCGATCCCAACCGGCTGGATCGCCTCCTTTCGCATACCCGGAATCGCGAATGTGATTTTGGTTTTGATGGTGTGCATGGCCGGGTCAATGACGGCGACCGTGCCCCCGATTTCTGACGAAACCCATAGTTCTGAACCATCGCGTTTGAATTCGGCAAACCGCGGACGGGCGTCGACCAGGACATTTGCAACCACCTGGCGCGAGGCGGTATCGATGAAGTGCGCCATGTTGGTGGTTTCCGAGGTGTTGATCAAAAACTGCCCATCCGGGCTGATCGCCATCCCTTCCGGCTCGACGCCAACCTGGACCTCGCCTAGGCGCGCGCGTCGTTCGATGTCGATGATCGTGACCGTGTTGTCATTCTCGTTGGCGACATAGAGAATCTTGCCGGTTTTGTCCTGGACAAAGAGTTCGGGATCGGGACCTGAGGGCAGGGTGTCGGCTACTCGCTGCGTCGCAGTATCAATCATCTGGATCGTGTCATCATCGCCGACAGCCACCAACACGAACTTGCCATCCTTGGTGAATTCAATGCCGCGGGGCCGTTGGCCGACTTTGATGGTGTTGATCACGGCCCATTTATCCGTATCGATCACGGAAACGGTGTTGCTCTTTTCATTCGAGACATAAGCGATAAAGGCCGCCGCGGGCAGGGTGCCAGCCAGCCACATTGCAATTCCGGAAATCAGGCAATGGCGCCACATCCTCAACATCCGATTGCGCTTCATTGCAGCTTGCACCTGGTTTCCGGCCGATCCACGCCGAGGCTGTCAAGTTCAGAGACCTGATGCAGGAAGCCTTCTTGCGGCGATACCGAAACCACCATGCGGCCGTCAGCCAGCAGAATGGGTTGGCGAAGTTGATTGTTCCAGTCCCGAAGCGTCAGCCGCTGGCCTTTGAATGCTGCAACAGAAAAATCCGGGCCTTTGAGGAAATCGAGTACCGCTTTCCGATCGCTAGAGTTCACACGTGAGACTGCCTCGCCGATTATACGCGTCGCAGTCCATGCCTGCATGTCTAGCGGCGTCATGCGGCGCGAATTAAGCTTGAGGAAGCGGTTTTGCATCTGCACCGCCCCCCATTGATCCAGCGCCGCGTCCCAGCTTTTGGGTACAAGCCCGGCAGATCCCGCGACGGGTCGGGGGTCCCAGGTTCGGTACGGCAGATAAGATGCGAACACCTCGCTCTCATCGGCGGCCACGAGTACATCGTACCCTGTCGTTTGCTGGGTGAAGACCGGGATCTGACGCTGAATGAGAGTGACCCCACTGTCGGTCCGTCGGGCGCCGCCGGTGTCCTCGAAGACGCGTTCGTGCACGATTTTCGCGCCGAAGCGCGCTGCGGAACGCCGTAGCACTTCGGCAAAGCGTTTGTCTTCCTCATGAGATCCTACGATCAGCATCCAGCGCTTCCACTGCTTCCAGACGAGATATTGCGCGAGCGCGTCCGCCAGCATCGAGCGCGTGGGGGCGACGTGGATGATGTTGGCCCGGCAATCCTCCTCGCGCAAACGATCATCGATTGCAGCGGCGTTTAGCAGCACGATTCCCCGCCCGCGGACGGCGTCGGCAGCCTTCAGCAGCGCGTCGGCGGAAAGATCGGCGATGATGAAGCCGACATTTCGGTCAGCCAGCGCGAGCGCCGCCCTGGCCGCCTGGTCAGGGTCATCAAGGCGAAACTGCAGCAAGGAGAAATGCTGATTCAGGAACTTGCCCGTCGTGTTGTTGTCCTCGATCGCGAGGCGGGCGCCGGCCACACCGTTGTCCTCGGCGGGCTGTTCGACTAGCGACAAGGCGGGTTTGATAGCCACCCGGCGTAGATAGCCGATGCCGATCTCGACAGGCTCAGTGGCGAGCACGTTGCCCCTTGCCAGCAAGATCAGGCCTATCACACCAAAGAGCAATCGAAGCATGGCTCCTCCCTGAGCTGCCGCTGAGTGAGCCGAGGCAGTCTTCCGATATCAACATTACCGCATTATCTTGGGGTGCCGTCACCATTGTTCGTCGGCTCCCGGTGATTTCAGGGTCCTAACATGCGAAATCTCATAGTTAGTGCATTGATGTTGTTGCTCTCCACAGCAGGGCATGCCGAACCAGTTAAAGTTGTCGTTTTCGATCTCGAGCTGGTTGACACCAGCTTGCAGGGCGAAGTGGATGGGCCCCGCGCGGACGAGCAACGGCGGCTGGCGGAAACCGGCGATCAACTGCGTAAGGCGTTGATGCAGTCCGGCAGGTTCCTCGTGATCGACATCGCACCGGTCCGTGCGGCAGCGCGGGCTCGCCATCTGCAGAGCTGTGGCGGTTGCGAGCTGATTTATGCGCAGCAGCTTGGGGCTGAGCTTGCAATCACCGGTGTGGTTCAAAAGGTCTCTAACCTAATTCTGAACATGAACATTTACGTGCGGGAAGCGAGTACTGGCCGCCTGGTTAGCGCCATGAGCGCCGACTTTCGTGGCAACACCGACGAGTCCTGGTCCCGCGCAACCAGCTACTTGCTACGGAACCGGCTGTTGGCGCCCGAGTTCGGTGTACCGCAATGAGTGCCTTGAGCTTACGCGATGAGCCGCGCGGCATGCCATCGAAGGTGATCGGCCATGAAGCTGGAGACAAAGTAGTAGCTATGGTCGTAGCCGCTCTGGAGACGGAAGGTGTGCGGGATTTTGGCCTTGGCGCACGCAGCCTCGAGCAAATCCGGGCGAAGCTGCTGGAGCAGAAACGGATCGGCATCGCCGCAGTCGATTAGAAACTCTGAAAAACGCGCGCCATCCTCGATCAGCGCGACCGCATCGTGCTTGCGCCATCCTGCTTTATCATCACCCAGATAGCCGGTCAGGGCCTTGACACCCCACGGCACTTGCGATGGGGCCGCAATCGGCGAAAAAGCCGTGGCCGCGCGGTAGCGATGGGGGTGGGAGAGGGCGATCGTCAACGCCCCATGGCCACCCATGGAATGCCCAAGGATGGATTGGCGTTTTGCATCAACCGGAAAGTTGGCGGCGACCAGCTCGGGAAGCTCGCCCGTCACATAGCTCCACATGCGGTAATTGCGGGCGAATGGCGGTTTAGTCGCATCGACATAAAATCCGGCGCCCAACCCGAAATCATAGGCTCCTGCGGGATCACCGGGCACGGCGTCGCCGCGCGGGCTGGTGTCTGGCGCGACAAAAATTAAACCGAGTTCGGCGCAGGTTTGGCGAAATTCGCCTTTTTCGGTGACATTGGCATGGGTGCAGGTCAGGCCGGACAGATACCAGACCACCGGCAGCTTCGCCTTGCCTGAAAGCGGAGGGACATAAACGGAGAAAACCATTTCCGTCCCGGTCTCGCGGCTCCTGTGTTTGTAAACGCCCTGACTGCCGCCATGCGATCGGTTGAGAGACAGGGTTTCGAGCGTCATGATTGAACGGCTCCCGCGCCGCGGCACGGATTGCAAGTGCGACAAAGCGAGCCCGGTGGAGGGCGACCCCACCGGGCTAGGTGAGGTGGCTCAAGCTGCTTTAGCTTGCGATTTTGCCACATGCGTGGCGATGGCGTCCATCAAGGCTGGCGAGAGACAATCATAGGGCTCAAGTCCAAGCTCCTTGAGACGGGACCTGATCCCAGGCATTTCGGAGGGTTCCACCCCTGATTCAATCACCGAAGACACGAATGCCGCAAACTGTGGGGCTGCCGAACCGGCTTCCATAAACAATTCGGGGTGAATGAAGTCGAGCCCGTAGAAGGGGTGGGACTTGTTCTCGATACGGCCGTACATGTGCGTGCCGCAAACGCTGCAGGCATGGCGCTGGATCGTCGCCGAGGCATCGACAACTTTGAGTTTATCGCCGTTTTCCAGCACCGTGACATTGTCGCGCGGCACAACCGCGACCACCGAAAACGTCGCCCCCTCGGGTTTCCAGCATTTCGTGCAGCCACAGGCATGATTATGCGCGACATCGCCCTTGATGCCAACTTTGACCGGCCGGTCATTGCATTTGCAAACAAGGGTTCCACCGGCAAAGCTGCCAGCTACCTGCTTGAGTCCGTTGTCAACTGATGGGTGGATATGAACAGTCATGGCGATTCCTCCTGTGTTGGACGTTTCTAACTAGAACACGACGACCGAACGGATCGACTTGCCCTCGTGCATCAATTCAAATCCCTTGTTGATCTCCTCCAGCTTCAGGACGTGCGTGATCATCGGATCGATCTCGATCTTTCCGTTCATGTACCAGTCAACGATTTTTGGCACGTCCGTGCGGCCGCGTGCGCCGCCAAACGCCGTGCCTTTCCAGACCCGCCCGGTCACGAGTTGGAACGGCCGAGTTGAAATTTCTTTTCCGGCCTCAGCGACCCCGATCACCACGGAAATGCCCCAGCCGCGGTGGCAAGCCTCAAGCGCCTGACGCATCACGTTGGTGTTGCCGGTGCAGTCGAAGCTATAGTCGGCGCCGCCATCGGTGAGCGCGACCAAATGCTGGACGATATCATCGACCTTTGATGGGTTGACGAAATGGGTCATGCCAAAGCGGCGGCCCCATTCCTCTTTGGAGTCGTTGATATCAACCCCAATAATCTTGTCGGCGCCAACCATCCGGGCGCCCTGGATGACGTTGAGCCCGATGCCGCCGAGCCCGAATACAATTACGTTTGCGCCCGGCGTGACTTTGGCGGTATTGACCACCGCGCCCACGCCCGTGGTCACGCCGCAACCGATGTAGCAGCTCTTGTCGAATGGGGCGTCTTCGCGGATTTTGGCGACCGCGATCTCTGGCAGCACGGTGAAGTTAGAGAAGGTTGAGCAACCCATGTAGTGAAAGATAGGTTTACCCTTGTAGCTAAAGCGGGTTGTGCCATCGGGCATCAATCCCTTGCCCTGCGTTGCTCGGATGGCGGTACACAGATTGGTCTTGCCGCTGAGGCAGCTTTTGCATTGGCGGCATTCCGGAGTGTAGAGCGGAATTGCATGATCGCCGGGCTTTACCGAGGTGACGCCTGCGCCAACCTCACGAACGATTCCCGCGCCCTCATGGCCGAGGATTGAAGGAAAAATTCCTTCGCTGTCGAAGCCATCAAGGGTGTAGGCGTCGGTGTGACAGATTCCAGTTGCTCTAATTTCGAGTAGGACTTCACCGACTTTCGGGCCTTCCAGATCAAGCTCGATGATTTCGAGCGGCCTTTTTGCTTCAAACGCGACTGCAGCACGAGTCTTCATCTGTCAGCTCTCCCCCTCAAAGATCTTGCTTAAACCCGGCTGCTCCCAGGAAACCTTACTCAGGGACCCGTCAGCAGCCGACGTCTTTGTCGCCACGAGCATTGCACGCTTACGAAGAAGGTCAAGGCTTTCGAATGATGCTTGTTCTGGTGACCCAGGTTGACAACCCACGCGGCTGCTGGGGACTGGCCAAAGATAGTGCGATTGCTTTAGGGTCATTCCGCATAACCGGCGCGCCCTCAAAACCGTCGGAGTGCAGTGAGTTGGGGCAGATGTACGCTCAGTTTTTGTTGGTGGGAATATGCACCGGCCTGTTCTGGGGCACTACGGGCGCTCAGGCCCAAAGCGCGCCGAGCAGCACTCAGCTGCTACCCCCGGTGGTGGTTACGCCGGCGACACCGTCAGCTAAACCGCGCCAAGCCCGAGATTTGCGCCGCGCCGTGAGGGCTCCGCCGCCGCGCGCCGTGTACCCGATGACACCTGCGTCGAATTCTGGCTCGAACGGCGGCTCAGGGATCGAGACCGATCAGGTTCCAGCAAGCGTCAACATGGTTGACCTAAACCAAATCGGACGCACCCAGTCGCTCAACATCGCAGACGCCCTGCAGAATCACGTGCCTGGTATTATTGTCAGCGATGTGACTGGAAATCCATTCCAGCCTGACGTCCAGTTCCGCGGTTTTGCCGCTTCTCCTGTGGCGGGCACACCTCAAGGATTGGCGGTCTATCAGAATGGGGTTCGCATCAATGAAGCCTTCGGCGATATGGTGCACTGGGATCTGATTCCGACCGCCGCCATTCGCTCGGTGGCCGTGGTGGCCAACAATCCGGCGTTCGGTCTCAACGCGCTGGGCGGGGCCATCAATGTGCAAATGAAAGATGGCTTCAACTATCGCGGCGCCGAAATCGACGTCATGGGCGGCTCGTTCGGGCGCATCCAAAGTTCAGCGCAATGGGGCAAGCAGTACGACCAGTTCGCGGTCTATGGCGCCATCGAGGGACTGCACGATGACGGCTTCCGAAACTTTTCAGCCTCCAACGTGCGCCGGTTTTACGGCGATATCGGCTACAAGAACGATAGCAGCGAATTTCACCTTAATCTCGGCGCTGCGGACAACAAGTTTGGCGCCACTGCTACGGCGCCGATCGAATTGCTGCAACAATATTGGGGCGCAACCTACACCACGCCGCAAACCACAACTAACCGGGTGGGTTATCTAAATCTAACAGGCAGGATCGAGGCAACGCCGGCCTGGACCATCGAAGGTGCGGCGCATGTCCGTGGTTTCGAGCAAAGAACAATCGACGGCAATCCCACCGCAGCTCAACCGTGTACGGCCAGTCCAGGTTTGCTTTGCTTCGGCAGCGGGGATGCGCCGGCAAACGGTCTGGCAGACGCGCCACTCGCCAACATTTTCGATCCCACTGCGGTATTGGGAGAGATTGATCGGACTACCACTCGTTCGACAACGACGGGCGTTTCGCTGCAGGCGACGAACTCCGATCAGCTGTTCGGGCATAACAACAAGTTCGTGCTCGGGACCAGCTTCGATTCCAGCGTCACTCGTTTTTCCGCCAGTGCCGAACTGGGTACCATCGGCCCCAACTTTGTCGTCAGCGGGGCCGGCGTATTTCTTGGGCGCTCCGGCGAGCCGGTATCAATCGGCCCGGTCGCGCTCCGAACCATCAACCAGTACACGGGTTTCTATGCGCTCGATACGTTTGAGGTCACCCGTGCATTCTCGGTGACGGCGGGCGGCCGATTCAACGCTGCACGCATTATCCTTGAGGATCAGATCGGCAGCGCGCTCAACGGCAACGACAGCTACAACCGGTTTAATCCGATCATCGGCGGTACCTATAAGATCTCTCCCGGGTTGACGGCCTATGCCGGCTATTCCGAGGCCAATCGCGCGCCGACCCCGCTGGAACTAGGCTGCGCTGACCCCGCTAGGCCGTGCACGATCGGAGCATTCCTGATCTCGGATCCGCCGTTGAAACAGGTTGTGGCCCGAACGCTAGAGGTTGGCCTGCGCGGTACCCGAGATTTGAACATCGGTAGGCTCGGATGGAAGCTCGGGGGATTCCGTACCAACAACACCGATGATATCCTCGCGATTCCAAGTCCAGTCCTGCAGGGGTTCGGTTATTTCCAGAATGTGGGTTCGACGCGCCGCCAAGGCATCGAGGCCGAAGTTACTTTGAAGACGCGCGCACTCGAGTTATATGCCAGCTACGCGCTGGTCGACGCCCGATTTCTTGACGCGCTGCAGGTCGGATCCAACAGCCCCTTTGCCGACGCCAATGGCAACGTGCAGATTTCGCCGGGCAATCGCATCCCGGCAATCCCCCGCAATCGCATCAAGGCCGGCCTCGACTATTCAGTGACTGATGCAATTAAACTCGGCGGAGATGCCGTTTTCATCGGCAGCCAATATCTGGTCGGCGACGAATCCAATCAGGCGCCGCGGCTGGGTTCGTATGCAGTTTTTAACCTGCATGCATCCTATCAGATAGACAAAACGTTTCAGATCTATGCGCGCGCGGACAATATTTTCGACAATCGGTATGCGAGCTATGGGACCTTCTTCGATGCCAGCGCCATTCCTAACTTTGCCAACGGCGGCGCGCCATTTACCGATCCGCGTTCGGTGAGCCCGGCGCGACCGCGCGGATTCTACGCCGGCTTCAAAGCAACCTTCTGAGCCGGTTGTTGGGCCGGTCGCACGGGAGTTGTCGCGCGCACCTCAATCCTGGCTGCCACTATCGGCTTGTAGCTGCATGTCGGAGTTGTATCGCGCCTCGCTCGTCAAACCTGCTGATCTCGAAAAAGAGCGTCATATCAACCTTTCCCGCCAATGTTGTGCCTGCAGCCGAAGCCAGGATGCTTGAGCCATCAACACAACGATGCTGCGCAGCTCGCTTTCGTAGGGTGAAGAAAGCCGAAAGCTTCGGCCGCAGCCCTTAACCTGAACCGGTGCCAGAAAAAGAAAAACTGGACCTTGTTGGCCAATTGGAATTCACTGCCTTTGAAAAAACAGAACTAACAGTGTCCCCGCAGCGTGGGAGGATGAATGTGAGCGTAACCGCGATGGGGTCGGACGTCAGCTCGTTGTCGCGCGTTTCCGACCGCGCTCCGCTGCTGCGATGGATGATTTTCACTGGGCTTTGCGCGTTCGCGGGTGTTCTGCTTTGGAAATACGGCCTGATTCAGCTCATGCTGGCTTCCGATCGCACCTATATTTCTGCGACAATAGGCCTGCTCTACCTTGCCAGTTCGCTGCACTGCCTATGGCGTACGGCGGCTATCGCGCGCGAAGGCGATGCGGCTCGTGACGCGGCGCTGATGTTGTCCAGACCGGATGCGGTGTCGGCGTTTAAAGCGACGCCGTCACCGCAACACCAAACGCCGCCTGGCCTGATTGCCGATCATATCCGCAATCTGGTGATCAAGTCGGAGACGCAGGGCTCCGGACCGCTCGATCAGACGTTGCTGCTGCGATCGCTTGCGGACCGGCTGCGCGGTTCTAATGCGTTAGGGGCGTTTGCCAGCGATACTTTGATGAAGCTTGGGCTGCTCGGCACCATCATCGGTTTTATTGTCATGCTTGCGCCGATCGCAGGCATTGACGCAACCGATCGCGCCATCATGAAATCGTCTATGGGCCTGATGAGCGATGGCATGGCGATTGCGATGTATACGACGCTTGCCGGCCTGGTAGGCTCGATTTTGCTGAAAATTCAATATTACATGCTGGACGCTGCGACAGCGCGGGTATTTTCGCAAGCCGTCACATTGACCGAAACGCGCGTCGTTCCGGCATTGGAACGCCGTCATGAACGATGACTTTGGTCTATATCCGCGTGAGGAACCATTCGACCCGTTCAGCGTGATGCTGTTCAAGGCACTCCAAGTGATCGCCTTCTTGTTTTTTATCGCCCTGCTGGCGATCGCGCCCGACGCCAAGGACGGCAAGATCGATTCCAAGGCCGAGTTCATCATCACCATGGATTGGCCCGATAATCATCCCGATGATCTCGACATGTTTGTGCAAGACCCGGTCGGCAATATCGCATGGTACCGTCGGCGCGAGGCCGGCTTCCTGGTGCTTGACCGCGATGATCGCGGCGGTGCGAACGACTTCATCATTGTCAACGGCAAAAAAATTCCCTCGCCGATCCGCGAAGAGATTGTCACCATCCGTGGAATTCTTGCGGGAGAATACACCGTCAACGTCAGTCATTTCCAGGCTCTTACGCATACGCCGGTTGCAGCAAAGGTGAAAGTGCAGAAACTCAATCCCACCGCCCAAGTGATCTACGACAGCATTGTAACTGTGGACCACACTGGCGATGAGAAAACGGCGGTGCGCTTTACGATCGATGCGGCAGGAAAGGTGATCGACGTCAACAGCCGCGCAAAGTCGCTGATGGAGACGTTCCGCAATGTGCACAGCAACGGTGCGGACCTCGATCCGAAAACCGGGTATTTAAAAAAACTATGACCAGTTTCGAGTCAGTCGTGCTCGGATTGGCGGTTGCTTACGCCGTGATCGGCGCGCTGCTGCTCGTGCTGCTGATCAACGGACGGCTGGCTTGGCCTATCAAGGCGGCCGCGATCGTAGTGACCACGTGTTTCTACCTGGTCAGTTTTGTCGGTGCGCGGGGGTTGCTCGGCTGGTCATCGCGTGATCCGCTGCCGGCACGGTTCAAGCTGCTGCAGGCTCGGATCGTCGAACCGCATTCGCTCGAAGGCGAGCCGGGAGCGATTCATCTTTGGGTCGAGGCGCTTGGCGAGGATAATCGTCCGAGCGGCGTACCGCGTGCCTACCGCCTGCCCTATAACGCCAAACTGGCAGCAGCCACGGAGAGGGCCATCGCTGCAAGCGCTCACGGTAAGCCGCAGGGCGGCCGGAGCGCCGATTTCGGATCCGGGGAGGGCGGTGTCGCCGGCGAAGCCACCCACCTGGTTACCCCCTCCAGCATAACAACCACCGGCGGCGGCGATCCGGATGGTGCCGGTCCGCTCGATCCCGCCATGAAAAATGCGGACCATCAGAGCATCAGCTTTGGCCCACTGCCACTGCCGCTCATGCCCAACAAAGACCCGCGATAGGAGGACCACTCCGCGAGGTAATCGGTGCCAAAGTCATTTCTGTTGGGTGCGCCTCCGGCTCTTGCGCGCCCGGTACTCGCGGCGTCACCGCTGATCGGAAGGTTTTTTCGCGGGTGGGCCGCTCTTGTTGCCCGGAAGGCCTTTGACGTTTGCGGCGTCCTGGTTGCTGGCACTGGGATTTTCGGGGTTGGTCGCTGATCCGACGGTCCCTTTGTTGGGCGCAGGGCCATTTTTATTGCCGGGATAACCGGAGATGCCGGCGCCGGAGTTGTTCGCGCTGGGAACGGAGACATTCGGTTTATCCGTTTGCGCAAATGCGGGCAGAGCCAACGTCGTCAACGCAACCGCGAGGGCACTTGTGATCCGCTTCATGGTGTTTCACCTTGTCCAGGTTAAATGGGTCTCTAAACGCCTCAAGCCGATCATTGCAAACGTTGGGGGCGCGGCGGGGTTGCAGGTTGTGGCGAAATTAATATCAACAGCCGCTCAGCCCGCGGCGGTTCCGGGAGTACACCGCTTGGTAGTCATGCCGAGATTGGACAGACTTAAAGCGGGCCCGAGCTTGCGGCTTCAGCAGGCCTCTGCGCTAAAAAAGCAAACGAGAAGATTGATTACCAAGGCGCTCCTCCGCTTTGGTTGGAGCCCCCATTTGGCTTAAGGGCCTATGTGACGCCTCGGCAGCAAGGATAGATCCATGTTTGCGGTTGTTTTTGAAGTCCAACCAAAGCCTGATCAATGGGATGCCTATCTTAACAAGGGCAAGATGCTCAAGCCCGAACTGGAACAAGTCGAGGGCTTTATCGATAATGTGCGCTATCGCAGCCTGACCCGGGAAGGATGGATACTCTCGCTTTCGACCTGGCGTGATGAAAAGGCGCTGGTTCGCTGGCGAACCAAGGCCAGCCATCATATGGCGCAGGAAAAAGGCCGCTCAGAGATCTTGCTGGATTACCATTTGAGAGTGGGCCAGCTGACAAAGGACTCCGAAGTGCCGCAGGGCCATGTCTTGCGCGACCAGAGGCTGGATGAGACCGAAACCGGCAGCGCCACCACCCTCACCATTTTAGATGCGAAGCGGCCGCCCGAATGGGTCATTCAGCGTAAGCCGGTTGAAGTTGCTACCTGGCTGGGCCTTGCTCCCAATCGGTCCGGGTTGGTAACGTGGGATGTTTTCGAGGCGGTGCTAACGCCGGGCGAAATCATTCTGCTCCTCTCCTGGCGCGACCACGCCGCCGCCGAAGCGTTTGAGGGCGATCTCTCAATCCAGGATAACGTTAGACGGCGCCGCATTCGCGTGGTGCGCGATTACGGTATGGTCGACCGTCATGAGGCACCGCAATATTACCCAGCTGTGAGCAGAGCCCCGACCGCCAGTTCTTCGCGGGGCTAGGTTGTCAGTGGCTAATCCGGGGGTTGCCCGGCCACTAGACAACGACCATCATCGTGTGCACCTATTTAAGGGTATAGAGAAACGCGGTGATGTCACGCGAGTCCTGCGCTGTCACTCCCATGCGCGGCATGGCATTGCCGGGCAGGAGCTTTTGCGGGTCCTGCACCCACAGCGACATGTTTTCTGGGGAATTGCTGATGAAGCCCGCAATGTAGGTCCGAGTGCCCACACGCAGCAGCGGAGGGCCGACGTTGCCGGTCGCATCCGCTATATTCGGAATCATATGGCAAGTGCCGCAGCCATATTGCTTGATCAGGGTGATGCCACGCTTGGGGTCGCCGGAAAAATTCAGCGGACCTTTTTCCGGCGGCGCCTCGCAGCCCGCAACCAACAAGCCAGCAAATGCGAGCGCAAGCACGGAGCTTGACAGACGTCGAACTTGGCGAGCCACGCGCGCGGCCGCTTGCCGGAGCCGTCGTGGTGACCTTCGCATCCTCAACGCGGGGGAGCCTCTGCTAATGCTGTCCACATCGCTCCATTGCTTCTGCTCGATGGTTAGGGTTTCTGGCCGAAGCCGAATTTTCTGGTGCCGGACCACGGATCCGAAGTCGTAACCTGCTGGGACGGCAGCTGCTCCACCTCAGGCGACAACGGCGACTGCGAGAAGGTTCGTCCCCACTGCCGGCTCGGCTCGTTGCTCAACTTGCCGATATAAGTCACCAGATCCCAGATCACGCTGTCGGGCAGCATCGCGCCCCAGGCTGGCATGCCGCCAGGCCGTCCCTGATAGATCGAGAGATAAATGTTTTCCGGCTCCGCGCCGTAGATGAAGATGTTGTTGCTGAGCGAAGGCCCCATGCCGCCTCCGCCATTGTCGGCGTGACATCCGTTGCAATTGAAGTTGGTAAAATATCGCATGCCACGGTTGGCTGCCTGCGGGTCGCTCTCGGCAGGGTTCTTGATGGTCGGCCGCATCGGCGAGGCGCCAGGCGCCAACCTGCTGACCGGCACTTGCATGAACACGCCGGACCGGAGGTTGCCAGCGGTTTCGCCGAAATCCCCTCGCATTGCGAGGCTTGGCTGCTGGCTTTGCTGCGGTGGTGAAAGACTTTGCGCGGCCGACACCGAACCGCGCAGCAAAACGGCTGCGAAGATTGCAAGGGCCAAGGGGCGCGCGGCCAACCGTGCAGTCATGGCTTTCCTCTTGAGCCAGAAGACGGCCGCGTCTCCAGCAATGGCACGCCATAGCTCGTCAGCAAGCTCAGGATCTCCCCGTCGTTTTGGGCAATGAAGTCGTTCAACTGGTCGCGCAAGGCGCGATCTCCCTTGCGAACGCCCATGCTGATGTCGAACTGGAACTGCTGCGGAGCAAATTGCTCTCCCGCCACGATCGGCGTGACGGTCAGCCGGACCATGGCGTGCTTCGCCGCATAGCCGGCAAGCGGTCCCCAAGCAGCGGCGAGGTCGATTTCGCCACGTTCGACCGCCTCGATCAGCCGGGCCGGCGGATCGGGCTCGCGATAGTCGCCATAGATCATATAGCCGCGAACGTTATCGACGATGCCTTGCTGACCGAGTGCGTGGGCTGGGGGCGTGTTGTTGCCGTCGTCCCCGATCAGATGCACGCCGATCGAGAGACGGCGTAGCTGCGGGTCGTCGATGGCGTTCAATTGAAGAAGCCGCGCGGCCTGGCTGACGAAGACATAGGTGGATCGATAGTAGGGCCGGGTAGTCTCTACTAGATCGTAATGCGCGGGCACGCCCATCACCACGTCGCAATCGCCCGCTTTCAGCGTATGCCGGATGAAGCCGCGCCGCTGCGCCCACCACGTATAGCTGACCGTTTTGCCGAGCTTGTGTGCCGCCAATTCCGCGAGCTTGTTTTCAAAACCGGCTCCAGCGCGGTTGGAAAACGGCAGGTTGTTGGGATCGGCGCAGACCCGCAAGGTCGCTTCGTCGGCCGCGGCTACCGCCTGCAACGTTACAAGCAGCAGTGCCGCGCTAACGAGGCTGCGCATTGCCATTGTCCTTGGGCGCGGCCGGACCGAGCTTGAACACGAGCAGCTCGCTTCCACCAGCAGTGTAGAACGGAAGGTCCTGCGTCGCGCCGGTAAACCCCAGGGCTGCATTGCGCACGCGCATATCGACTTCGGCATTGGCGACCACGCCCGGCCAGCCGCCAACTCCCGATAGAATGGCAACATATTGCTGGCCATCCGAGCCGCGGTAGGTGACGGGCTGGCCAATGAACCCGGAGCCGGCCCGGAATTGCCACAACAGATTGCCATTCCTAGCATCGACCGCTTTGAAGAGGCGATCCATGGTGCCGTAAAAGGTCACATCGCCCGCCGTCACAACCGTGCCCGTCCACACCGGGAATTTCTCGTGAATCTCCCAGACCTTCTTCTTAGCCACCGGATCCCACGCCATGAATTCGCCGCGATAGCCACCTGGCCCGGCATACATCTCCACGGAGGCGCCGATAAAGGGCGTGCCGGCGATGTAGCCAACCTCGCTTGCCTTGAAGTTCATACAGAGGTGCTGGTGCGGCACGTACAACAGCTTGGTGCGTGGCGACCAGGCGCTCGGCTGCCAATCCTTGGCGCCGGGCGCCGCCGGACAGATATCGTTGATTGTCTGGCCGAGTATCGGGGTCTTGTCGCCGTTCGGAATGATCTTGCCCGTCTTCAGGTCGACGCCTTTGTAGGAATTCACGTGGTCGTAGGCGTCGGCGGAGAGTACCTCGCCCGTGGCGCGATCGATGACGTACATGTAGCCGTTGCGCCCTGGGTGGATTAGGACCTTGCGTGTCGTACCGTTGATCTCGAGGTCGACGAGAACGTTCTCGTTGATTTCGTCGTGGTCAAACAGGTCGTGCGGATTGATCTGGTAGGCCCATTTGGCGCGGCCGGTATCGGGATCGCGCGCGAAAATGGAGGTGCTCCAGAGGTTGTCACCGCTGCGCTGGTTGGCATTCCACGGGCTCGGATTGGCCGTACCGTAGTAGATCAGGTTCAAGTCGGGATCGTAGGAGATCCAGCCCCACACCGTGCCGCCGCCAACCTGCCAGCGGTCGGCCGGCCAGCTCGTAACGCCGAGATCCTTACCCCTTAGATTGTCGTAGAAGGGCTTAAAATCTTCGCCGATCAGAACCTCGCTGTCGGGCCCAGTCGAATAGGCCCGCCACTTGATTGCGCCGGTATTTTCATCAAGCGCGGTGAGCCAGCCGCGTACCCCAAGTTCGCCGCCGCTGTTGCCGACCAGCACCTTTCCATTCACAACCATCGGCGCCATCGTGATGGTCTCGCCGCGGTTGATCTCCCCCAGTTTGGTGTGCCAAAGCTCCTTGCCGGTCTTCGCATCGATTGCAACGGTGTGGTCGTCGAGCGTATTTAAAAAGATCTTTCCGTTGTTGAACGCCAGCCCGCGATTTACCACATCGCAACACGCCACCCCCTTCGCCGCCGGTTCAGGCCGCGGCGCGTAGGACCATTGCAATTCACCTGTAGTGGCATCCAGTGCGAATACCCGGTTCGGATAGGGTCCATCATAAGGGCTGACCACATACATGGTGCCGTCGATGATGAGCGGCGCGGCTTCCTGTCCGCGATCGACCCCAACCGAAAAAGTCCAGGCCAGCTGAAGCTGGGAGGCGTTGGAGGTGTTGATCTGGTCAAGTTCGCTGTAGCGCGTGTTGGCGTAGTCGCGGGGCGCCATCGGCCACTGGTTGGGATCCTTCGCCCGCGCCGCCAAATCGCCCGCAGAGGGTTGGGCGGAGGCGGAGCAACACAGCCAACCTGCTCCGATCATCGCGATCCAGCCTGCAGCGAGGGCTGTATCGCGAAGAGAAGTCCAGGTCATCAGCGTCCCCTCCACGAAATGGCTTTGAAACTTCGGCCATTTGGAACCTACAATCTCTCCGCTCCGGTTTGGTTCCTACCTGCGCTAAGCCTATGATTAGCGCACGCGAGATTGGGTTATCTGAGCGCAGTTGCGTTGACGCCGGCGCCGAGATCGACCGCGATCTGGTCTTCCTTGCCGTCGCACTTCGGATGACCAAATCCGGAGGTGCTCTTTCCGTCCGGGCCGATGTCGTAGATGATGGCGTCCTTCATGTTGGGAGTGACGCCGGCTGGCACATGATCCAGCCCGAGGGAATGCCGGACCCGCCATGCCACATTGTGGTCGGCACAAGCGCTGTCGCCGCTGACGCCAAGGCCTCCGGCGAGGCCATTGCCGTCATAGAGTGCAAGTCCGCCCCCGAACACGATGACGCCGCCGAGCGGCTTGCCGACGAACGGATCCTGTGCGCTACCGAATTGCGACGGCTCGCCAGCATAGAGTGCTGCCGGGTTCGGGGGACTGCTCAGTGGCGCACCAAACAAATAACCGCCGGGCTGGGCCTGCGCATACAGGTTGGCCGTTGCGATGGCTCTGTTGGCCAGACTGAAGGCGTTTGCGGCGTTGGCTTTCTGCGCCGCGATGGCGCGGCTCCCGGGCCATTGGTCACCAACCTTGTTGCCGCTGAAAGCGACGGCGCAAACAACGCCGTCACGATTGACCACGGCCGCCCATTCGTTGTTGTCCAGACCGCCATTACTAGGCCCGCCACTCGGCTTCACGCTTTTCTTCAGGATATCGGCCAAGCGACCATGCTCGACCGGGCATGACGGCGGGGCCTGAGCGGCGGCTTGCGATACGCTCAAGGCTGCGATCAGCGCGATGATGCCGGAGACTATGGCCTTGTGCATCGGGTAAGCTCCAGCGGAAATGCTGTGCACGGCTTTTGAACAAAATCAGCGGCTCAATGTTCCCGTTTCGGAAAACGGCCCGCGCGGGTCGGTTAGCGGCGCGCGCGACAGCCAGCGATAGGCAAACAAAAGTCCGGCGCAGGTGTAGAGCGTACCCATGGGAATCCACATGATCAACCCCGCGAGTTGCTGATCTTCCAGCGGCGTCAGTCCGAAATCAGCTGCCAACAAACCCTGTTGCGGAAACCAGAGCCGGGGCGAGAGCGTGAGCAAGGCTCCAAGCAGCCCGGAGTGCAGAACGGTGACGAACAGGCAGGCGATGCTTATGCCGTCGCGAACGCGGCTGCCACGGCCGAGGCTGCGTCCGTAAAGCAACACCCACCAGAACAACAGGCCCGATAGAAAGAAGCTGAGGTGCTGAACCCGGTGCGCGGCCCCATTTTGAAGTGCGAGCTGATAGAGCGGCGGCGCGTGCCACAACCACAGAATGAGACCATGGAGCGCCGTGGCGCTCAGCGGAAGGCTGATGGCGCACCAACCGGCGGCGAGCACGCCGGTCGTGACCAGCCGACCTGCAATCGGGCGCCATGCCCGCGGCAGGCTCCAGAGTAACGCCCCATTGGGGCGCGCATACGCCAGTAGCGGCGCGGCCACCACCATCATCAGCTCGTGTTCGATCATGTGCGCGCTGAAGAGCCGCTCGCCAAGCCAGTGCAGTGGGGAGGTGAGGGTGAGACCCAGTACCAGCCAGCCGGCCCAGAACGCGGCTATTTGAGCCTTTTGAACGCCCCGTCCGAAACCTGCCGCTTTCCACAGCCGCAGCGTTCCGACGTAGAAACCGAGACCGCTAAGATACAGCGGGGTCAGCAACCAGGGATCGCAGCTCCAAGCCGAGGAGGAGCTAAGCACACCTGTTACATCATGGGCGGATGCGGCAGACGCAGCGAGCACGAACAAGAGCGCGCAAATCCATATTACCGCAGGCATGGATTGATCATCAGCGCCGCCACGAGCTGGTTCAGGATGACAAGCGCAAAGATCACCCCGCTGCCGACGCCCAGCCATGCCATAAAGTTTCGCGCGCCGCCGCCTTGCGCCTCGGTCCATTCCAACGGCGCACCTCGGCGAACGGCGCGCAGCGATATCAACGTTCCAAACCCAGCCATGATCGCCATCGCGATGGCGAGGACGATCAGCGCCGAGCTTGGTCGGGCGCAGGCATGGGGCGTCAGCGCGTAAATCATCTGTAGGTTGATGGCCCAGGCTGCTGGCCCCAGGGCCACGCCGGCCCAATAAAGCGGCATCTGATGGGCGCTGCGCGTGGTCATAGCCGAGGCATCCAATCGAGCAGGATGTAAAGCGGCGGCCAGGCGATGACGACGAAATTCCAATAAAACACGTTGTCGGTGACGTCGCTAAATCGGCGTGGGGTGGCGTGAGGCGTGAACATCAGCACCGTCAACACAATGGTATCGGCAATATCAGTTGCGAGATGGGTGGTGTGAAGGCCAAGCACGACCCAAACCACCGAGCCATACGCGTCAAGGTCCCATCGCGTATTGAGGTGCGCAAATTGAAAGCCCCGAATCACCAGCAATATCAGTCCAATCAAAGTCATGATGACGAGGCCGATGCGCACCCCGCGCAAATCGAGCTGGTGTGCTTTGCGGTTGGTAAATTCATTTGGAATGATGCTCACGACAAACAAGATCGTTTCCAACGTGCCAGGCCATAAGTCAGGTGGCGGGGAGTTGAGTGGCCATGTCGGACTGACGGCATACAGATAGAGATAGGCCGCGACAGCGATGGCAAACCCCATCGCTTCGATAGCAATGAAGGCCATCGCGCCCCACCACGGCCCGCTCTCCGGGCCAAAGCCGAAGGTTGGCAGTTCATTGACGCGGCGGACAATGGTCTGCTTCACTCTTCATCCTCCTTGCTGCCCGAAGGCCAGAACCATCCGATCAGCGCCACGGCTATCGGCGGGGTGCCCCAGACCACCGCCCACGGCGTGAAGATTGAACCTACGAAAAATATGGTCGTAGCAATCGCGGTGAGCAGCGGCCAAATGCTAGGCTCGGGCGAGGACTCCCGCGTATGCGGCTCGGCCTCCGCGATCGAGCTGAGCAGGACCTCGCGCCGCTCCACGCTCAAGCCGGCAACCACCGGCAGATTGGCTTGGTTCGCCCATAGCGGATCGCGATGGCTCACCACCGGAATGCGCGAAAAATTGTAGGGTGGTGGTGGCGAGCTCGTCGCCCACTCCAGGCTCGAAGCCCCCCAAGGGTTGTCGCCGGCGCGTTCGCCGCGGCGGAGGCTGGCGACGACGTTGAAAAGGAGTAGCGCGAAACTCGCCGCGAACAACGCAGCCCCCGCACTCGAGAGCAGGTTCATGTTATCCCAACCCATCTCCGGGGTGTAAGTGTAGACCCGCCGCGGCATGCCCATCAAACCAAGGATGTGCATCGGGAAGAAAGCGATGTTGAATCCGATCAAGGCCAGCCAGAAATTCCAGCGCCCAAGGGTCTCACTCAGCATCCGTCCGGTGATCTTTGGGAACCAGTAATAGACAGCGCCGACGAGCGGAAACACCGCCCCACCAATCAAAACGTAATGGAAGTGCGCCACAACGAAGTAGGTGTCGTGGACCTGCATATCGATCGGGACCGAGGCCACCATCACCCCGGTGAGACCGCCCAGAACAAAAATAGCTATGAACCCGAGCACAAATAGCAACGGCGTACGATAGACGGGTCGGCCGTCCCACAAGGTGGCGAGCCAGCAGAAAATCTGCAGTCCACTTGGCACCGCGATCAGCATACTTGAGGCGGTAAACATGCTGGCCCCGAGTTGTGGCAAGCCGGTTACAAACATGTGGTGCACCCACAGTCCGAACGAGAGAAAGCCGGTTGCGATCAAGGAGAGAACGATCACCGTGTAGCCGACCACCGGTCGCCCGGCGAAGGTTGCAATCAACATCGAAACCATGCCGGTGCCTGGGATGAAAATGATGTAGACTTCCGGGTGGCCGAAGAACCAGAACAGGTGCTGGAACAGCAGCGGGTCGCCATGCTCGGCCGGGTTGAAGAATTGCGTTCCCACCAGCCGGTCCGACAGCAGCAGGCCCGAGACGAGGGCGACCGACGGCATCGAGAAAATGACCATCATCGAGACGACGAGCATGGACCAGGCGAACAACGGCATCCGCGCCAGGGTCATGCCCGGTGCGCGCTGCTTGAGGATCGTCGCGACCAAGGTCACCGCAACCGCGAGTCCGGCAATCTCGGTGAAGGTGATGGTCTGCGCCCAGGCATCGGCGCGCTTGCCGACGCCATATTGGGGGCCGGCCAGTGGCACGTAGGAAAACCAGCCGTTGTCCGGCCCGAAATGGAGGAAGTGCGCGGCCCACAGGAACAGACCGCCGAACAGGTACATATAGTAGCTGAAGGCGGTAAG
>JBJMTO010000203.1:0-24469 GCA_045811665.1 Bradyrhizobium sp. | reverse complement strand
CGATGGATTCATCCTGAAGCCGTGGCATTGGCCGGCGGCGACGCACTGGTATGAGCAAGAAGTTTGGGGACGAATAAAATGAACCAGCCCGCATCCGCCTATTTCATGGAAGAGCGCCATGAGCCGAGCGAATCCCACACGCTCTCGGTGCTGGTGCAGAACGAGCCGGGCGTGCTGGCCCGCGTCATCGGGCTGTTCTCCGGGCGCGGCTACAACATCGAGAGTCTCACGGTTTCCGAAACCGAGAACCAGAAGCACGTCTCCCGCATCACCATCGTCACGACGGGCACTCCGATGGTGATCGAGCAGATCAAGCACCAACTCGACCGCATGGTCCCGGTCTATCGCGTCGTTGACATGACGCTGACGGGCCGCTCGATCGAGCGGGAGCTTGCGATGGTCAAGTTGCGCGGCACCGGCGAGCATCGCGTCGAGGCGTTGCGGCTTGCGGAAGCGTTCCGCGCGCGCGTAATCGACGCCACCATCGAAAGCTTCGTGTTCGAGATCACGGGAAACTCGGCCAAGATCAACCAGTTCATCGATCTGATGCGCCCGCTTGGGCTGGTGGAGGTCTCGCGTACCGGCGTCGCCGCGATCGGGCGCGGAGCCGAGGGGATGTGAGCCATGCTGGCGCGAGACTGGTACTACAACGAGCGTCGTCAGATCGGTATCGATTCCGCCGTCGCCACGATCTACGGCGGACATGACGACAGCGAGATGCGGGCGCGCGCCGCGCTGGCCATGCTTGGGGTCCAGCAGGGCTGGCGGGTCGCCGACATCGGCTGTGGGAATGGTGTGCTCGCCTGTGAGGCGGCCTTGATGGGCGCGGAAGTGGACGCCATCGATATTTCGCCGGCGATGCTGGCGCTGGCGGAATTGCGTGCGCGCCAGTGCAAGGTGGCGATCCGGACCCAGTCGGCCGGCATGTTGAGCTTCGCCTACCAGCCCAACTGCTTTGACCTCGTCGTCAGCGAATTCGCATTGCATCATCTGCCGGACTTCTGGAAAGCCGTGGCGCTGGCGCGGATCTTCCGCGCGCTGAAGCCGGGCTGCAGCTTCTACCTGCGCGACATCGTCTTCGTCAGCATGCCGGATGGGCCCGAGCGCGACGTGGAGACGTGGGCCGATTTCAACATCAACAACCACGGCTTCCGGCGCGACAGCGTGATCACGCATATGCGCGACGAATATTCGACCTTCGGCTGGGTGATCGAGCGCATGCTCACCGACGTGGGGTTCACACTGGTTTCGGTCGATTATCAGGGGCCACTTCACGGCACGTATCTGTTGCGTAAACCGAAGTCCGGCGAGCAGGGCTAGCGCCAGTGTCCTGTACCAACCGGCGCGCCAGTCAATGAAGCCAGCCGATGTCAGCCTCGCTGTCCTGGTGGCGGTGATCTGGGGCCTGGCCTTTGTGGCCAGCCGGATCGCACTGGACGAATTGTCGCCGGCGTTGATGACCGCGTTGCGCTTTGCAATTGCGGCAGTGCCGTGCCTGTTCGTGCGCAAGCCCGACGTGTCCTGGACGGTCCTGATCGCGATCAGCGGCACGCTTTTTTTGGGGCAGTTCCTGGCGCAGGCCTATGCGATCGCGCACGGCGTTCCCGTCGGCCTGACCAGCGTGGTGGTGCAAAGCCAGGCGCTGTTCACCATTGGCTTTGCCGCGCTGGCTTTTCGCGAAATGCCCAGCATGATGCAGACGCTTGGCATCGGCATCGCCACCATAGGTCTCCTGATGATCTGCGGCACCGTCGGTTACGATTTCAGCGTGGGCGCCTTCGCCGTGCTGATGATAGCGCCGGTGACGTTTGCCGTCGGGAATCTACTGCTACGGCAGGCGCGCAACGTTCCGATGTTCGATCTGTTCGCCTGGCTGTGCCTGGTGCCGCCGCTGCCCTTGCTGGCACTGGCCCTCGTCACCGACGGGGTCCAACCCACCTGGGATTCCCTGATCCATATGTCGGCGAGGGGCCTCGCCTGTATGCTGGCGCTGGGCATAGTCTCGACCAGCTTCGCCTATTGGCTGTGGGGCCGGCTGCTCAGGGATTACTCGGCCGCACAGGTTGTGCCGTTCGCCCTTTTGGTGCCGTTCGTCGGCTCCGCGGCTTCCACGGCCGTGTTCGGCGAGCGGTTCGGGCCGTTGCGGCTGGCCGGGATGGTGATCGTGGTGTGCGGGATCGCCATCATGCTGCTGTCGAAGCGCGCGCAAGTCGTGCCCGAGATCGCGTGAGTACCAGATGTCGCAGTCCGTTCTATTCGCGTTTGTGGTGTTCGCTACCGTGATGTTTTTCACGCCCGGGCCGAACAACGTAATGCTGCTCTCCTCCGGGCTCACCTACGGCTTTCGTCCGACATTGCCGCACATTGCGGGCATCACGATTGGTTTTGCTTTCATGATCGGTGCGGTCGGCCTTGGCTTCGGGGCGATCTTCATCGCCTATCCGGTGCTGCAGACAACATTGAAATATGCCGGCTCCGCCTACCTTATCTATCTGGCCGCAGCGATTGCAATGTCTGGTCCGATCAGCACAGACCGTGAGGGTCGGCGCGCACCGATGACATTTTGGGGCGCTGCGATGTTTCAATGGGTCAACGTAAAGGGCTGGGTGATGGTGATCGGCACCATCACAGCCTATGCCGGCATTGCCGGCTTCCCTTGGAACATCACCATACAAGTCATGCTCAGCCTGGTACTTGGCGCATTGTCCTGCTCGACATGGGCTTTGTTCGGCAGCGCGCTCCGGCCGCTTCTGACCTCGCAACAGGCCGTTCGTACGTTCAACATCGTGATGGCCGTGCTGCTGCTGGCTTCGCTGTATCCTGTTTTCATGGATGCGTGAGGTCATCTCGATGCAGAAACGGGTTTCCCCTTGCGTCCAAAATGGACTAGACAAACGCCGGAAATCCCCAGCCAGAACGCGTCCTCACGACGCGCCGATATTTCAGAAAACATAACGAGCCCGGGCACTCCGCCCGCCCAGCCAAGAGGAACGACCATGCGTGTTTATTACGATCGCGACGCCGACCTGAACCTTATCAAGGGCAAGAAGGTCGTTATCGTGGGTTACGGCAGCCAGGGCCACGCCCATGCGCTCAACCTGAAAGATTCCGGCGTCAAAGACGTCGCCATTGCTCTGCGCAAGGGTTCGGCTTCGGCCAAAAAGGCTGAGACCGCGGGATTCAAGGTGATGGAAGTTGCGGAGGCCGCCAAATGGGCGGACCTTGTGATGATGCTCACCCCGGACGAATTGCAGGGCGACATCTACCGCGAGCATCTGCATGACAACATGAAAAAAGGCGCGGCGCTGGTTTTCGCGCACGGGCTCAACGTGCACTTCAATTTGCTGGACCCACGTCCCGATCTCGACGTGCTGATGATTGCCCCAAAGGGCCCGGGCCACACCGTGCGCTCGGAGTACCAGCGCGGCGGCGGCGTGCCCTGCCTGATCGCGATCGCGAAGGATAGTTCGGGCAACGCCCACGACCTCGGCCTGAGCTATGCCTCCGCGATCGGTGGCGGCCGGGCGGGCATTATCGAAACCTCGTTTCGCGAAGAGTGCGAGACCGATCTGTTCGGCGAACAGGTCGTGCTGTGCGGAGGCCTGGTCGAACTGATCAAGGGAGGGTTCGAAACGCTGGTGGAAGCCGGCTACGCCCCCGAGATGGCCTATTTCGAGTGCCTTCACGAGGTGAAGCTGATCGTCGACCTGATCTATGAAGGCGGCATCGCCAACATGAACTACTCGATCTCCAACACCGCTGAATACGGCGAATACGTAACCGGCCCGCGTATCGTCACCGAGGAGACCAAGAAAGAGATGCGTCGCGTGCTGGCCGACATCCAGTCCGGCAAGTTCGCGCGCGACTGGATGCTGGAGAACAAGGTCAACCAGACCTCGTTCAAGGCGACCCGCGCCAAGCTCGCCGATCATCCAATCGAGGAAGTCGGCGTCAAGCTCCGTGACATGATGCCCTGGATCAAGAAGGGCGCCTTGGTCGACAAGACCAGGAACTAGAAGCCATCAGCCGGAAAGCGCTGATGCGCTTTCCGGCTGAGCCCGCCGGCACCATCTCGATCGGACCACCTCTCTTGACCGACCCGCCCCGGGATCCAGGTCAGCGCTCACCGCGCCGCACAAATATTTACGCGACAAATCGTCCCTGGCACGCGCCGCTTCCGGCGGACCCCCGCGGCTGCTATCGTGCCCGAACCTGAGCACGAGGAACCGTCCGAGAAGCGGACACGCCTGAGCTGAGAGAGAGCATTCCCCGGCGAAGTGGAATCCGGTTCGCCGCAATAATTCAGTCCATCTAGCAACGCGCGCGTAATCTCATCGCAAAACCGACATCCACTTTTGCGGGAGTACGCGCCGGGGAGGAAGGTCACATGAAGCGCTGCGCGAGGGATCTCATCAGAACGCTTGGGCTTTCATTTGGGCTTTGCGGGCTGATCAGTGCCGCGGCCCTGACGCCGGCTGCCGCGCAGAAGAAATACGACACCGGGGTCACCGACACGGAAATCAAGGTCGGCAACATCATGCCGTACAGCGGGCCGGCATCGGCCTATGGCATCATCGGCAAGACGATGAGCGCCTATTTCCGGATGATAAACGACAATGGCGGCATCAACGGGCGCAAGATCAATTTCATCACCTACGATGACGCTTACAGCCCGCCCAAAACCGTGGAGCAGGCGCGCAAGCTGGTCGAGAGCGACGAGGTATTCCTGATGTTCGCGCCGCTCGGCACCGCCAGCAACGCGGCGATCCAGAAATATCTGAACAGCATGAAAGTGCCGCAGCTATTCGTCGCGACCGGCGCTTCGCGGTGGGGCGACCCCGAGCACTTCCCGTGGACCATCGGCTGGCAGCCAAATTACCGGGCTGAAGCACGCATCTACGCGACCTACATCCTGCAACATCATCCCAAGGCCAGGATCGGCGTGCTCTACCAGAATGACGACTTCGGAAAGGATTACGTCCTCGGCTTGAAGGACGTGCTGCGTGACAAATACAGCCAGATGGTGGTTAGCGAGGTTTCCTATGAAACCAGCGTGCCGACCGTCGATTCCCAAGTGGTGGCGATCAAGACCGCAAACCCCGACATCTTCGTCAACATCGGTACCCCCAAATTCGCAGCGCAGGCGATCAAGAAGGTAGCCGAACTCGGCTGGCATCCGATTCACATCATGACCAACGTGTCCGCCTCGGTCGGCGCGGTGTTGAAGCCGGCCGGTCTCGACAACTCCAAGGGTATCCTGAGCGCCGGGTATCAGATGGACGTCACCGACCCGCAATGGGACAGCTATCCCGGGATGCAGAAATTCCGCGCCTTCATGGCGAAATATTATCCCGAAGCGGACAGGTCGGAAAGCGGCCCGCTCACCGCGTTCAATATGTCGACCGCGCTGGTCGAGGTATTAAAGCGGTGCGGCAATGATCTCACCCGAGAGAACGTCATGAAGGTGGTCGCGAACATGGATTTCGAGATCAACACCTACATTCCGGGTATCCGCATCAAGACCTCGCCGACCGATTTTTATCCCATCGAACAGGTGCAGATGATGCGCTTTACCGGCGAGAAATGGCAGCTGTTCGGGCCGATCATCGACGGGCACGCCGAGCAATAGGAATGCTCTTGCTTCGGTAGTCGTGCGGATTGCGGGCCGATAGGCACGAACGGATCGCGAGCGGGTAGGGAGCGCGCCTTCCGGCGACCCTGATTGCGCTTGGCTGCAATCAGGCTACAAGGGCCCGTGCATATCAAGGCAGGGGCTCAAGCATGCAATCCGTAGTCATCACCGGAGCGTCCACCGGAATCGGCTGGGCTACCGCAAAGCTGTTGCTTGATCGCGGATTTCGGGTGTTCGGCAGCGTGCGCAAACAGGCCGACGCCGACCGCCTTAAAGAGCAATTCGGAGCTAATTTTATCCCGCTGTTGTTCGATGTCACCGACGAGGCCGCCGTCTTCGCCGCCGCCCGTCAGGTCCGTGCCGCCATCAACGGGGAGACCCTGACGGGGCTGGTCAACAATGCGGGCATTGCGGTAGCGGGTCCCGTGCTTGGGCTCGCCGCCGACGAATTCCGGCGCCAGATGGATGTCAACGTGATTGGGCCCATCATCTCGACGCAGGCTTTCGGTCCGTTGCTGGGGTCCGATCCAACGCTGAAGGGGCCCAAGGGGCGGATCGTCATGATCAGTTCGGTCGCGGGCAAAAGTGGCAATCCGCTGATGTCCGCCTATTCGGCGTCGAAGCACGCGATCGAGGGGTTATCGGAAAGTCTACGCCGCGAATTGATGCTGTTCGGCATCGATGTGGTGATTGTCGCGCCCGGCGCGGTGAAGACGCCGATATGGAGCAAGGCTGATGAAGTCGACATTTCCGGCTACAGGAACTCCCCGTATTTTCCCGCGCTCGAGCGCATCCGCAAATTCATGACGCACCTCGGCGAAAGCGGATTGCCGGCAGAGAAGATCGCCGAAACGATCGCTCAGGCGCTGACGACGGCCAATCCCAAGGTACGCTATCAGCTGACGCCCGATCCGATGCGGCACTTGATGAGTGCCGTACTGCCCAAGCGCACCGTGGATAAGATCATCGCCAAGCGTCTGGGCCTGATGCGGCCGGCCTGAGTGCGGCGGCGGCTGTCTGCGCCTCCACGCCGGCAAGCGCGAGGGTTAACAGGCCGGTCCGATCACGACGGTTGCCGGCCGCTTGAGACCGAGGCGGCAACTTGCGGGCCGCCGTCGGTAACTATGGTGTCGGTGAATGGGCTTCGAGGCGGTCCGCGGCGGCGGCGCTGTTGCGTCGCCATGACGTTTCCCCTACATTTTTATGACGCGGCGCAGGCTCCGGGTGCGTCGTCCTTCCACTGGTAATCGCTAGCCAGCCAAAGACAGCGCCGGGTACAAGTTTGCGTGCTACCCGATGGCGCCCGCGCCACTTCCAGGTCCATCCGCCGATGTCGCCGCCGCCGCTCCTGCCTCGGTGGGGGTCTGGCGCCTGCTTGCTGTCTCGGCACCGCATCTGGCCGCGTTTGGGGTCATGTTGCAGACCGAAATCGACTTCGGCTCGCGTGCCGGCTTCCTTCTGTCCTGGGGCATCCTGAACTTCTTCTGGATCGCTTTGCTGCGGCGTCCCGCTTTGTCAGGCGCGCTGTCGCTTACGCTGGTCGTGATCCTGATACTGCTATCGCGCCTCAAGCACGACATTGTGCAGATGACGGCCAATTTCGTGGACCTGATGATCATCGACCGCGACACCGCGGCCTTCCTGTTTACGATCTTCCCGAACCTGCGCTGGTCCGTGATCGCGACCAGCATCGTCATCATCCCGCTGGTGTACGCGCTTTGGTGGGTCGACCCATTCCGAATCCGCCGCCTCCCGGCTCTCGCCTGCAAGCTGGGCTGCCTTGCCGCGCTGGTCGGATATTCCACGGCTTGGCCTGATGAAGCGTGGCGCGGCTATCACGACGACGGCTACTTGTCCAAGTTCGCCCGTTCCGGCGTCACCGCGGTCTCGGATTTCATCCAGTACGGATTCATGGAATCGGAAGCGGCAGGGGCCGAGCGGCTAAACGTGCCGCTGCTGGATGCATGCCATCCTGCCGGCCGCCGCCCTCACATCATCATGATCCATGACGAGTCGAGCTTCGACATACGCCAGGCCAAAGGCGTGGTGGTCCCCCCGGACTATGGCGGCCATTTCAAATCGTTCGACGGCAAGCAGCGCAAATTCCTGGCCGAGAGTAATGGCGGGCCGAGCTGGTTCACCGAATACAACGTGCTCGCCGGGCTGTCCTCACGATCGTTCGGCCGGTTCTCCTACTTCGTCACGCGCATTGCGTCAGGGCGGGTCGAGCGCGGACTCCCGCTGGCGCTGCGCCGCTGCGGCTACAATACGCTCTCGCTCTATCCGGCTTACGGCGCTTTCATGAGCGCGCGCGCGTTCCAGACCAGCACCGGCATCCAACGTTTCTATGATGCCAAGGATCTCGGCGCCAGCGCCGTGGAGCCTGACAGCTTTTTCTACGGCAAGGCTATGGACCTGATGGCCCAGGAACCGCCGGCCACCCCGGTGTTCATGTTCGTTTATCTCGCCGCAAACCACTTCCCCTGGGAGACGCGGTTTCGGCCGGACCTCATGCCATCCTGGCGCAATCCTGGTAACGCGCCGGTCGTGGACGAGTATCTGCGCCGCCAAGCTATGAGCGCCGAGGATTACCGCGCCTTTGTCGCAGGGCTGAAAAAGAAATTTCCAGCGCACCCATTTCTGATCGTCCGTTATGGGGACCATCAGCCGGAGTTCTCGCCGCACATTCTGGATCCTGGTCTCGATGAAGCAGGTATTGGGAAGAAACTGGAAAGCTACGATCCACGTTATTACGGGACGTATTACGCCATCGATGCCATCAACTTCGAACCGGTGAAGAGTCCGACGGTCATGGATACGGTGGACGGGCCTTATCTGCCGCTGGTGATTCAGGAAGCCGCCGGCATCCCTCTCGATCCTTCATTCGAGGAACAGAAGAAGATCATGTTACGGTGCAAGGGTATTTTCTATGCGTGCAAGGACGGCGCCGAAGCGCGGCGGCTCAACCGCATGTTGATCAACGCGGGCCTGATCCACGGCTTATGAGGTTCGCACTTGCGCTTTCCACGGGAGCCGCAATGATCAGCGGTTTATCTGATGCGAGACACGGCGTGAAATCCATTTTCTCCCTTGTGCTGGTTGCTTCGATGTTCGCCGCCTCATGGGCGGGTGCCGAAACCGTCAGGTTCGAGGAGGCGGCAGCTATCGTAGGGACAAGCTGCGCCAAGGAGATCGATGCGAGTTGCCGGGGCGTCAACTTCGATTCGATCCGGCTAAAGGACTGCCTCGCGCGAAACGACGATACGATCTCGCCACAATGCAAGGCTGATTATCCGCGCGCCTTCGATGCCATTCAGAAACGTCTGGCTGCCCGCGCCGCCGTCCGCAAGATCTGTGACCGCGACCTGGCGAAGGTGTGTGGCGGGGTGCAGAAGGACGAAGCCAAAGCGCTGGAATGCATTTTGACGGCTACGCGCGGACTATCGCCAAGATGCAACCAGAGTATCAGCGAGGCGGGGTATCGCTGATGCTTTCATGGCTAAAGGGATTCCATGGCGCTCTCGCATTGCTGTTGCTGATGGCGACTGCCGCGCAGGCTCAAACCCAGCCCGGTGCGCCGGCCGAGAACTGGGTGGAGCGGCTTGCCGGGCTCGAGACTCCGGTCGAACTCGATCTGCCCGCGCTTCGACAGGAGGCTCTGGCGCGAGTTAAGTCGAAAGCCGATGCAGTGTCGCTCAGGCGACCGCCGATCGCGCCCCAACTGCTCAACCTGCCAAGGCTGATCGTCGAGGTTAAATTCGATGAGGACACCCCGATCGTGCGTCCCGAGTCCTACCGAACGCTCGGGCGGATCGCCGACACGCTCACCCATCCCTCGCTGCTGTCGAGCAAGTTCTTGAGCGTTGGCCACGTGGCGGCCGTTGGCCGGCGCGACTTCAATCTTGCGCTGAGCCAGCGGCGGGCCGACGCTATCAGGGACATCCTGGTGACAACGTTCAAGATACCGCCCAAGCGCCTGCATTCGATCGGTCTGGGCGAAGAGCAACTTCTGGACGCGGCTCATCCAAATGCGGTTGGCAATGTGCGCATCCAGATTGCGACCGTCGGAAGGATGCCTTAGGTCGTGCTACTTCCCGATCTTGTCCCAAAGCCACCGCGCCACGGCGGGAGGCGATGAGGCGCCGTCGCCGCCGGCGGCGCGCAGGTTGGCTTCGCGCATCGGCGCCAGACCGATCTTGCCGAGCAGCGGCTGCAGCGCGTCACGTAAGGCAGTATCGGAGGCACGTTTTGGCGCGAGCAGCAGGATCGCGTCGTAAGGCGGGATAGCGTGCTTGGTATCTTCGAGCACCACCAGGTCGTATTTGGCGATCAGCCCATCGCTGGTATAGCCCGCGATCACATCAACCTCACCGGATGCGACCGCCGCGTACATGAAATCGGGCTGCATCTGTCGCTGGGCTCGGAACGACAGGCCGTAGGCGGTCCGCAGCCCCGCCCATTCCGGCCGCGAAAGGAATTCGTAGTCGGCGGCCATCGACAGCGTCGGCGCGTGTGGCCCCAGGTCGGCAATGGAGCGAATGCCAAGCGCCTCCGCGCGCTTTCGGGGCATCACCAGCGCATAGGAATTCTCGAAGCCCAGTTCGCCCAGCAGGGTGACCTTCTGTTGCGCGAGCATCGCCTTCAGTTCGCGCAGCAACTCCTCTCGCAGCTTGGTGTCGGTCCGATGAAACTGGTTCGCCCACAGCGTTCCAGAGTAATCGACATAGACATCGATGTCATCCGACGCCAAAGCTTCGAAGATCACATTTGAGCCGAGGCCTTCTCGGGTGGTGGCCGAAAGCCCGGCCTCTCGTAGCCGCTGCGCGATCAGTGCGGACAGCACATATTGTTCGGCGAACGTCTTGGCGCCTACCACATAGCTCGACGGCGAGCGGGCCACCGACGGCGCCAGCGTCGCTGCGAGCAGCGCCACAATGCCGAGCCCGCCGAACGCGGCGCGAAGGCGGCTGCGCTGGCCGATCCCGGTTTCGATCAATGTCAGCAACTGATCGACCGCCAGGGTCAGCACCGCGGCGGCCAGGCAGCCGAACAGCACAAATACCCAGTTTTGCGTTTGCAGCCCGGCGAAAATGTAATTGCCGAGGCTGGTCTGACCGATCGGTGTGGATAGGGTCGCCGTGCCGATCACCCAGACGGCTGCGGTGCGGATCCCGGCCATGATCACGGGCAGAGCCAGCGGCAACTCGACCATGAACAACGATTGGCGCGGCGTCATGCCGACCCCTTGCGCCGCCTCGACGATCGAAGCATCGACACCCTGCAAGCCGGTGATGGTGTTGCGCAGCACCGGCAGCATGGAATAGAGCGCCAGCGCGAGCACCGCCGGCAAAAAGCCGAACGCCGAAAAACCAAAGCCGAACCAGGCCAACGACACCGACGCGATCGCAAGCAGCAGCGGATAGAACAGCGCCAGCAGCGCCAGTCCGGGCACGGTCTGCACGACGCTGGCGATGCCGAGCAATGCGCCACGCATCATCGCGTGGTTGCGAGCAGCGATCGCAAGCGGCAGGCTTACCAGCAGGCCCAGCACCAACGCCGTCACGCTGACGCGCACATGATTGCCGAGATAATCAGGCAGATGCGCCAGCGCCTCACTCCAGCGCGGATCGGAGAACAGGCTCATGCCGGGCCGCCCCGCGGCAGCAGCACGTTGAGCCGCTCGGCCTGCCTTCGCGGCGTGCCGAGCAGTTCGCCGACGTAAGCGTCGTGAGTGTTCGAAAGCTGTTTCGGCGTGCCCTGCGCCAGCAGCCTTCCAGCCCGCATCACGGCGACGCGGTCCGCCAGCAAGATCGCCTCCGTCATGTCGTGGGTGATCATCACCGTGGTCAGCCCGAGCTTGTTGTGCAGGCTGCGGTAGTCGTCGCCCAGCGCATCGCGGGTGAGCGGATCGAGCGCGCCGAACGGCTCGTCCATCAGCACGATGCGAGGCTTCGCCGCAAGCGCGCGAGCGACGCCGACGCGCTGCCGCTGGCCACCCGACAGCTCGTGCGGAAACCGGTCGCGGTATTGCGCGCGATCGAGCCGCACCAGGTCGAGCAGTTCGTCGACGCGCGCTGAAGTCTCCGATGCAGGCGTCTGCAACAGCTTCGGCGTGATCCCGATATTGGCCGCGACGCTGATGTGCGGAAACAATCCGCCGCTCTGGAAGACATACCCGATCCGGCGGCGCAACGAGACGGGATCGATCGCGCGCACGTCCTGGCCTTCAATCCGGATCTCGCCGACGTCCGCGTCGATCAGCCGATTTGCCAGCCGCAGCAGCGTGGTTTTGCCCGACCCGGAGCCGCCGACGATGGCGAGAAATTCGCCCGCGACGACCTCGAGCGTGACGTCATCCACAGCCCTGACGCGCCCGCCATCGAAGCTTTTGCCGACGTGCGTAAACGCGATCAAAGGCGGGGCAGCGCTCATTTCGTGGGACTATCACACCGGCCTTCGCCAACCAAGCAGATGCGGCGCTTGGTTGCTGGTGGCAAGGGTTGAATTGTCCGGCGCGCAGCGGTAATCCGCACACACAACAAAGACGTGCTGGGGGAAAGCGCTTGCAGGCGGATGTCACCGCGAAACCAACGGCGGTCGTGCTCGATGACGCCACCGTGGCGTTCCGCCTCGCCGACGGCCGTGTCTATACCGCGGTCGAAAACGCCCGGCTCGGCATCGAGCACGGCGAGTTCGTCGCCATTGTCGGGCCGACCGGGTGCGGAAAATCCACTTTGCTGAACGTGGCCGCCGGCTTGCTCAAACCGGCTTCGGGAACGGTCAGGATTTTCGATGCGCCGCTCGCGGGCCTCAATCGTGAAGCCGGCTACCTGTTTCAGGCCGATGCGCTGTTGCCCTGGAAGACCGCGATCGACAACGTCTCGATCGGGCTGGAGATCAAGGGCACGCCGCGGGCGGAGGCGCTGGAGCGGGCGCAAGCGTGGTTGGTCTCGGTCGGCCTCGGCGCGTTCGGCAACCGGTATCCGCACATGCTCTCGGGCGGTCAGCGCAAGCGCGTGGGCCTCGCGCAGGTGTTGATCCGCGACCCCAGGATATTGCTGATGGACGAGCCGTTCGGGCCGCTCGACGCCCAGACCCGCCAGATCATGGGCAATCTGCTGCTGGAGTTGTGGAACGCCGATCGCAAGGCGGTGCTGTTCGTGACCCACGACCTCGAAGAGGCGATCGCGCTCGCCGACCGGGTCGTGATCATGTCGGCCGGACCCCGGGCTCGCATCATCGGAGACTGGCGGGTGCCACTGCCGCGTCCGCGTGACATTTCGGAGATCCGCCTGGAGCACGAATTCCACGCACTCCATCGCGAAATCTGGAGCGTGCTGAAGGACGAGGTCATGAAGGGCTACGCGCAGTCAGCGGCCGGGTGATCTGGTTGCGGTCGGTCGCGTGAAGAGGGGAAGGTCAGGCGTGTCGAAGATCGGACTGCTTTCGTTGCAACTGCTGGTCGCGGTGATCGCACTGGCGTTATGGCAACTACTAGCCACTGTACCGGTGTTCGGCCGGCTGCTGCTGCCGCCGTTCTTCTTTTCCAATCCGGTCGATGTGGGCAGCCAGATCGTGGACTGGTTTTCCAGAGGCGTGATCTGGAAGCACCTGTTCATCACGTTGTGGGAGTCGATCCTGGGGTTTGCGATCGGCTCGATTGCCGGTGTGCTGGTCGGGTTCTGGTTCGCGCGCCAGCCGCTGATCGCGGCGGTATTCGACCCCTACGTGAAGATGGCGAACGCGCTGCCGCGGGTGGTACTGGCGCCGATCTTCACGCTGTGGCTCGGGCTCGGCATCTGGTCGAAGGTCGCGCTCGGCGTGACGCTGGTGTTCTTCATCGTGTTCTTCAACGTCTACCAGGGCGTCAAGGAGGTGAGTCCCACCGTACTTGCGAACGGCCGCATGCTCGGCATGAGCGAACGCCAGTTGATGCGGCACGTATACTGGCCGTCGGCGCTGTCCTGGATGTTCTCCTCACTGCATACCTCGGTCGGTTTCGCCGTGGTCGGCGCGGTGGTCGGCGAATATCTCGGTTCCGCCGCCGGACTAGGCTACCTGATCCAGCAGGCCGAAGGTATCTTCGACGTCGCCGGCGTGTTCGCCGGAATGTTCGTGCTGTCCGCCTTCGTCATCCTGATCGATCTTGCGGTGACCATGGTGGAACGACGGCTTCTGGTGTGGCGGCCGGACCCGATCGAAAACCGCGGCTAGGCCTGGTCTCGCTGAGCTTCTCAAGAGCGGTGCGCTGCTCTATCCTGCACCTCATGAATGAATAGGAGACAAAAGATGGCGACGCTCTTTGGCAAGGTCGCGGCGATGCTGCTGACGCTGTTGCTCACCTCCGGCCTGGCCGCGGCCCAAACCAAGATTACCATCGCGGTCGGAGGCGGCGCCTGCCTGTGCTACCTTCCGACGGTGTTGGCAAGGCAACTCGGTGAATACCAGAAGGCGGGGCTTGAGGTCGAACTGGTAGACCTGAAGGGCGGCTCGGATGCGCTCAAGGCCGTGCTCGGCGGCAGCGCCGATGTCGTGTCCGGCTATTTCGATCACTGCGTCAATCTCGCCGCCAAGAAGCAGGAGATGCAATCTTTCGTGGTCTATGATCGCTATCCGGGCCTCGTGCTGGTGGTTTCTCCGTCGCACAACGCCGAGATCAAATCGATCAAGGACCTCGCCGGAAAGAAAGTGGGCGTTAGCGCCCCGGGCTCCTCCACCGATTTCTTTCTCAAGTATCTCCTGAAGAAAAACGGGCTCGACCCGGCCGGCACCGCCGTTATCGGCGTGGGTCTCGGCGCGACCGCGGTGGCGGCGATGGAGCAGGGCCAGATCGACGCCGCGGTGATGCTGGATCCGTCGGTCACCGTGCTGCAGGCCGGGCACGCGGACCTGCGCATCCTCAGCGATACCCGCACCCAGAAGGATACGCTTGCGGTGTTCGGCGGCGAATATCCGGGCGGCGCGCTCTACACCACGACTGCATGGGTTAACTCGCATGAGAAGGAAGTGCAGGGGCTGACCAACGCAATCGTCAACACGCTGGCGTGGATCCATTCGCATTCGCCCGAGGATATCATGGCGAAGATGCCGCCCGAGCTGGTCGGCAAGAACAAGGAGCTTTATCTCGCCGCGCTCAAGAACACGATTCCGATGTATTCGGAAACCGGCAAGATGGACCCGAAAGGGGCAGATGCGGTGTTGGCGGTGTTCAGCGAAGGCTCGCCCGAAGTTGCAAAGGCCAATATCGACGTCAGCAAGACCTTCACCAACAAGTACGTCGAAAAGGCAAGAACGACAGGCACGAATGCGAAGTAAACTCAAACGGGTGGCATGACGCTTCCGGTCATTCATCGCGTCAGCACGCTCGATCTGGGTTTCAAGCCCTGGCGCTGGCCGTTCGCCGATGAACGGCGCGCCGAGATCGATGCGCATTTCAAGGCGAAACAACGCGAGAAGCCGATCTGGAATGGCCGTGTCCTGCTTGGCCGCAATCCCGTGTTCACCGCCGAGCGCTTCAGCGCCAGTTATTTCGCGACCGATTTTTCCAGCTTCCTGGCCTGGCGCGATTGGGGCTTCCCCGCCCCGACCGTGTTCAACGGTTTCGGGATGGGCGCGCTGCGTTGCGCCGACGGCGTATTCGTCCTCGGCGAGATGGGCCAGCATACGGCCAATGCCGGGCGGGTGTACTTTCCCTCGGGAACGCCCGATCTCGATGATATCAACGGAGACAGCGTCGACATTGCGGGCAGCGTCGCGCGGGAAGTTGAGGAGGAGACCGGTCTGAGCGCGGCGGATTATCGCGCCAGCGGGCACTGGCATTGCGTGGTCGCCGGCGCGGCTATTGCGATCATCAGGGTGTTGGAACTCGGTGTCAGCGGCGAAGCCCTGCGCGCCCGGATCGAAGCGAATCTTGCGGGGCAAGCCCAACCGGAGCTTTCCGCGATCCATCTCGTGCGCGGGAAAGGCGATCTCACCAGCGCGATGCCGCGCTTCGTCACTGCGTTCCTCGAAGCGCAAATGGGAGCATAGAGTTTCGCAGAAGAAGGAAGGGTGTCACGTCATGGGCAAGAAGTCTTCGAAGTCGCTCGGCGCCGAGTTGAAATCCTTTACGGCGCCGTTCCGGTTCGACGGGGCGGGCAAGTTCAAGCTGAAGTCGCACAAGACCAACCAAAAAGGCGGCCTCGACAAGGACGAGGGTGAAAAGATCATCGAAGCCAACCGGCAACGGCTGGTTGATTTTCAGGAACGCCTTTACGCGCAGAATCAGTGGTCGCTGCTCGTCATTCTTCAGGGCATGGATGCCTCAGGCAAGGACAGCGCGATCAAAAGCATCTTCGAAGGCGTCAATCCCCAAGGCTGCGAGGTTTCTTCGTTCAAGCAGCCGACATCCCTCGAACTCGATCACGACTACATGTGGCGCAGCATGATCGCGCTGCCCAAACGTGGGCGCATCGGCATCTTCAACCGCTCCTATTATGAGGAGTGCCTGGTGACCCGCGTGCATCCTGAACTCCTCAAAAAGGAGAAAATCCCCGACCGCCTCCTCACCAAAAACATCTGGCGCGAACGGTTCGAGGACATTTCCGCTATCGAGCGCTATCTCGCGCGCAACGGCACGGTGATCCTGAAATTCTTCCTCAATATTTCGAAACAGGAGCAGCGTGAGAGATTTCTCGCGCGGCTTGATGATCCCTCGAAAAACTGGAAGTTTTCCGTCGACGACGTGGCTGAGCGAGCGCTGTGGCCGCGATACATGGCCGTGTATCAGGACATCGTGCGGCACACCTCGACGCCGGTGGCGCCATGGTATGTCGTCCCCGCCGATCACAAATGGTTCGCGCGCGTGGTGATCGGCTCGACCATCGTCAGCACCCTCGAGTCGCTGCAACTTCACTTTCCGCGAGCCGAGAAGGCAACGCTGGAGGAATTCAAGCAGGTGCGCAAGGCTCTGGAGAACGAAGGCAAGAGCGCCAAGCCGAAAGCGAACAAGGCCGCGAACCAAGGGAGGAAAGGCGAGTAGATCCGCGTTACCACACAGTAGATCATTTGCGGAGGGAACCACCAAACATTCACTGCCCGCGCGGTCCGCGCCCCATTGTGCGGTTGCGGACATCAGCGGAATTCACATGTTTTGGTGGCTTTTGCGCAGGGAAAGCAGCCGGCCACCGGGTTGACTCAACGGCGAGCCCGGTGCGACATACGTCGCTTTCGCGACTGGCATTATGATCCGCAATTTCGCAACTGTGCAGGCGCTGCACGGTGTCTGGCTCGACAAGATTGTCCTGGGAAGGCGCTGCTGACGTGGGGGAAGTTTCCGCTACCAGTGCCACGGAAGACGAGGCGAACTCATCGATCGAGTTCGCGCTGGTGCTGTCGCGCATGATCGATGCCGCGTATGGCGACCCGGTGCAATTGCGAAGCACCATATACGAACTCGCACGCGTTAAGCTCCGCAAGGAAGTGTTGCCCGGCGATGTCGAGAGCGAAGCGCGGCTGATGGGCTCGCTTGAAGTTGCGATTCGAAGCGTCGAGAGTTTCTCCAGGCGCGAGCAACAGCACAGCCGGTTTCCTTCCCCGAGATCCGTCACCGCTCAGATCAGACAAGGGGATTTAGCACCGCCGCCGATCTTGCTGATCGATCAGTCCGTGGTGGATCGGCCAAATCTTCCGGAAAAGCCGGCCAAAATTAAGGTGTGGCGTTCGCTGCTGGCCGCAGGTCTCGCTCTCATCGTTGCGGGCTTGGCATTTTCACTGATCGCGCCGAACAAACCCGACAGCGATCAAGCACCGAAGTCCGGCAGTGTTGCCGTCGATAAAAGCAGTCCGATTGAATCGCCGCCTCAAGCAGTGAACAACCAGCCGGGAGTCGACCCGACCTGGCCACCTCTGCCGACCGTGTACGGCGTATACGCTCTCAACAACGGTCAATTCCAGGAGATCTACAGCTTGCCCGGTCAGGTGCCGGACAAGCGCGTCGCGATTTCGGCGCCGATCAATGCGCCCAGCCGAACCACGGTTGCAGACGGCAAGATAACCTTCGTGATCTTCCGGCGTGATCTCGTCACCAGCGCGCCCGAGCACGTCGACTTGCGCGTCGTTGCCAAGGTGACGCGCGCGATGACTTTCGACCGCACGGGTAAACCGTCAGTTGCTCCCGTGGGCGAAACCTGGACGATCAGGAACATATCTCATCCGTTCCGGGTCGCTCCGGTCCCCGGCCGTCCCGAGATGATGATGCTCAAGAGCGAGGACCCCGAGTTTACGCTTGCCTCGGGCCGCTACGTCGCCGTCATCAAGGGACAGGGTTATGACTTTAACGTAGCGGGAGCGATAACCGATCCGGGTCAATGCCTGGAAAAGCTCGAGGCGGCCAACGGCTCGTTCTATGCCGAATGCAAAAAACCCTAGCAGGCCGCACGGTTGGAGAAGCACGTGCAACGGCGCGAGTTCCTTATCGTAGTCGGAACTGCTGCAATCTGGCCCCTTGTTGCGGGCGCGCAGCCGTCCATGCCCGTGATCGATTTTTTCAACGTAGCCTCCGCGGCTGGGTATGAACCTTACCTGGAGGCGTTTCGAGAAGGTCTGAAGGAAAGCGGTTATGTCGAAGGCGAGAACGTCGCCATCGAGTATCGATGGGCGGAAGGGTTCTATGATCGCCTGCCTGATCAGGCAGCCGATTTGGTCCGCCGGCAGGTTGCAGTGATCGTTGCGAACACGCCTGCCAATCGGATCGCGAAGGAAGCAACGCAGACAATCCCCATCGTCTTCACTACCTCGAGTGATCCGGTTCGCCTCGGGCTCGTTGCCAATTTGAGCCGGCCGGGCGGCAACGTCACCGGCGTCAGCCAGTTGAATGTGGAGATCGGGCCGAAGCGGCTCGAAGTCGCGCGGGAGTTGACGCCGGGCTCAACGGCGGTCGCGTTCCTGGTGAATCCCCGCGATAGCGCGCGAGCCGCGACCTTGATCAAGGACGCGCAGGCTGCGGCCACTGAACTCGGGCTACGGCTTCGCGTGGTGCGAGGTGCAACCGACGCGGAAATCACTGACGCTTTCGCCGAATCCGCACAGCTAAAGGCAGGGGTCCTGGTGGTCGGAGCCGACGCCCTGTTCAATAGCAAGAGCCGACTGCTGGCGGACCTTTCTTTGCGTTACGCGGTGCCTGCGATCTATCAATATGTGGAGTTTGCGGAGGCGGGCGGCCTTATCAGCTACGGCGGGAGCATCAGGGAATCCTATCGATGGGCCGGCGTCTACGCTGGCCGAATCCTGAAGGGCGTCAAACCTGCCGATCTGCCGGTGCAGCAGTCCACCAAAGTCGAACTAATCGTCAATCTGAAGAGCGCCAAGACTCTCGGCGTCACGGTTCCACTCTCGTTGCTGGGCCGCGCGGATCGGGTGATCGAATAAGGCGCAATTTATACGGTGCTTCCGCGCGTGGCCACCCTTCACGCGGGATGCAACATTTGCGCGTGCGGGCGTGCGGTGAACACCATGCAGACCGCTACCGCGCCGAGTGCAAGGGTGGACGCGCCGATGAACAACCATGCATAGCTGTTATAGGTGTCGAATATCGTCCCTCCGGCCCAGGGGCCGAACGCCATGCCGATAGAGGAGACCATCGTCATCGCGCCGAATACGGTCCCCATGATGCGCTGGCCGAATGACTCGCGCGCCAGCACCGCATAGAGCGGCATCACGCCCCCATACGCCGCGCCGAAGACCACCGAAAGAGTGTAGAACTCGCCCAGCCGGTTCACCATCAAGTAACTTGCTATCGCGCCCGCCTGCACCAGCAGTCCGGCGATCAGCACCCGCTTCGCCCCTAAACGGTCGGCGAGCAAACCGAGCAGCACCCGGCCGCCGAGCCCCGACAAGCCCTCGACGCTGTAGATCGACACGGCGGCAAGCGGTGCGATCCCACAACCGATCGCATAGCTCACCATGTGAAAGATTGGCCCGGAATGCGCCGCGCAGCATAGGAAGAAAGTCGCCGCCAGCACGACGAACTGGGGCGAACGAAACGCTTCGAGCACAGATACTGAAGCTTCCGACTGGACCGGCTTCGAAGCCGTGCTCACCTTTGCGAAAGGCCGCCGCACCAGCAGCGCGGCCGGAATCAAAAGCACCCATGCCAGGATGCCAATCGTCATCATCGCCGTTCGCCAGTCGTAGCTGGAGATCAGCCAGCCCGCTAATGGAGAAATGGTCATCGGAGCAACACCCATGCCGGCTGAAACCAGCGACACCGCAAGACTGCGGTTGTCCTCAAACCAGTCCGTGGCTGCGGCGATCATCGGTGCAAAAAAGGCGCCCCCTGCCAAACCCACCATCACGCCGTAGGTAAGCTGAAACTGCAGCAGCGAAGTCGCATGGCTCGCGAGCGCCAGCCCAAGCCCGAGCAGCACGGCCCCGCACAGCACGACGATGCGCGGCCCAAACCTGTCGCTTGCCGCGCCCCAGCCAAACCCCGCAGCGCCCATGACCAGGAAATCCAGGGTCATTGCTGTCGATATTCCGGTACGCGACCACGCGGTGTCGACCGACATCGGCTGCAGGTAAATCGCGAGAGAAAACATCGCCCCGATTCCCACGCACGTCATCAACGCGCCGCAAGCCACAATGACCCATCGATAGGACGACTTCATTGCTTCGTCTCCTGCTGGTTCTTGCGTAGGACGAATGGGGCGCGGTGCTTCCGACACCATGAGCTTACAAAAATCCGCGCAACTCCGCCCGTGATTCATCGTGTGGACGTGGTATGTTTCCAATGCGCGCAGCAAGACGCGTCATGAAAATGCAACACGACGAAAGGAAATAACCCATGGAAATCGGATATTTCACCATGCCGTCGCATCCGCCGGAGTGCGGACTGAAGGAGGGGCACGACTGGGACCTTCAGGTGCTTAGGTGGCTCGATGAACTCGGCTACCAGGAAGCCTGGGTCGGCGAGCATCACACCGCGCCATGGGAACCGCACCCGTCACCCGACCTGTTGCTGGCGCAAGCATTTTTGGAAACCAAAAACATTCGCCTCGGTCCTGGCGGCTTTCTGTTGCCCTATCATCATCCCGCCGAACTCGCCAACCGCGTGGCGATGCTCGATCACCTCTCGGGCGGCCGGCTGAATTTCGGAGTCGCGGCATCTGGGCTGCCGAGCGACTGGGCGATGTTCAACGTCGACGGCATGTCCGGCCAGAATCGCGACATGACGCGCGAGGCTTTGGAAATCATCTTGCGGATGTGGACCGAAGACGCGCCGTGGACGCACAAAGGCAAATTCTGGACGGTGACAAAACCCGAGCCGATGTTTGATTTCCTGAAACCTCACATCAAGCCGCAGCAGGCGCCGCATCCGCCGATCGGCGTTGCAGGCCTTAGCAAGGGCTCGGACACACTCAAGCTTGCGGGCGAACGCGGCTTTATTCCGATGAGCCTCAATCTCAATCCGGCGTACGTCGGCAGTCACTGGGACTCAGTGGAGGCGGGAGCCGCTAAAACCGGGCGCAAGCCCAGCCGGGGCGATTGGCGGCTGGTCCGTGAGGTTTTCGTCGCCGATACGGATGAGGAAGCCTGGAAGCTCTCGGCCGGCGACATGATGGGCCGGATGATGGGCGAGTATTTCCTGCCGCTGCTCGGACATTTCGGTTTCAAGGATTACCTCAAGCACGCGCCGGAGGTGCCGGACTCAGACGTAACGGTGGACTACTGCGCCCGCCGCAACTGGATCGTCGGCTCCCCCGCGACCGTGACGGAAAAGATCGAGACCATCTATCACGAGGTTGGTGGTTTCGGGACGCTCCTGGTGTTCGGCTTCGACTACAAGCATAAGCCGGAAGCCTGGCACCATTCGCTCAAGCTCTTGAAGCACGAAGTGATGCCGCGGCTTGGGCATCTCGATGCGACCCTGGTGCGGGCCGCCTGACGCGGGATTGCGTTGCCGCGCAAATACCGGGCTGCGGTCACGATCGTGATGTCCGCCCTTAAGGCGGAGCGGACATCACCAGGTGGACCGCCTTGTTTCCGGCTTTCCTGCTGCCGGGACATCGGGGCGTTCGCGCCCCGAAGCCCGGCTGTCGGGAAGTCGATCGAAAGCAGGTGCGGCGTTGCTGCCTGACGACCTTACGCGCCCAGCCGGTACGAAAGTAGTGAAATCCCGCAAACGCTCCGGCGGAAGTCGTGGCGCTGTTTGCATCGCTTCGCATTGAGCTTTCCTTGGCAAGCGCGTATCTTTCGCGCCTCGCAATATACGTCCGTCGGCATAGGGAGTGAATCATGCGTGCAACGCTGCTCACTGCGGCTGTCGCAGCTTCGACCATTTTTGGGTCCAGCCAGACTGGTATTGCCGAGGAAGCCTCGGAACAAAAACTGGGTACGGTGCACTTCGCGACGTCTTGCAACGAGACCGCCCAGCGGCGGTTTGATCGCGCGATGCGTTATCAGCATTCGTTCTGGTACAGCGCTTCGAGAGAAGTCTATGAAGAGGCGCTTAAGGCTGATCCAAAATGCGCGATTGCCTATTGGGGCGTGGCCTTGTCCCTTCTCAACAATCCCCATAGCGCGATTCCGGCGCCCAATCTCCCCCTTGGCCTCGCAGCCATTGAGAAGGCGAAAGCGGCGGGCGCGGGATCGGAGCGGGAGCGTGACTACATCGATGCTCTCGCCGTCATGTATGTGGACTACGACAGGACATCCCACGCCGCGCGCGTTCAGTCCTACCTCAAAGCGATCCAAGCTGTGGCGGCGAAATATGCCGACGATGACGAAGCGCAGATCTTTTATGCAATCACCTTGAATGTCGCGGCGGCTCCCGGCGACAAGAGCTACGCCAACCAACTCAAGGGCGCGGCGATCCTCGAACCGATCTGGCAGCGTCAGCCGCAGCACCCCGGCGTCGCTCACTATCTTATTCACCTCTACGATTATCCGGCGGTCGCTGCAAAAGGCATACCGGCGGCGCTGCGCTACGCGACCGTGGCGCCGAACGCGCCTCATGCCCAGCACATGCCTTCGCATATTTTTACCCGCGTCGGTTATTGGAAGGAGTCCATCGGGGCGAACGCAGCTTCAGTGCAGGCGGCAAAGCTGGACAAGGAGATAAGCGATCAACTTCACGGGCAGGACTATCTGGTTTACGCCTATCTGCAGCTTGGCCGGGACAAAGAGGCGCGCGGCGTCGTCGACGAGATCGAGTCCGCCCAATTCGGACCTGACGCCTACGGCGCTGCGTTTGCCCGGGCGGCCTCGCCAGCGCGTTACGCGGTCGAACGTGGCGACTGGGTCGGCGCCGCCAATTTGAAGGTCGAAGCGAGCAAGTTTCCGCACGTGATGGCGATCACCCATTTCGCGCGTGCGATCGGCGCCGCTCGCTCGGGCAACCCTGAGGCCGCCAAGGCGGATATGGCGAAGCTGGGGGAACTCCGCGCCAAGCTGCAAGAGGCGAAGAACGACTATTGGGCCGGGCAGGTGGATGTCCAGCAGCAGGCGGCGGACGCCTGGATCCTTTACGCCGAGGGTAAATACGAAGCCGCGTTAAAGGCGATGAGCTCAGCGGTGGAGGCAGAAGACAAGACGGAGAAGTCTCCGGTCACACCTGGGCCGCTGGCGCCTGCGCGCGAGATGTACGGGTTCATGCTGCTTGAGCGCGGGATGAACACGGAGGCGCTGGCTGCTTTTGAATCGACCATGGCCAAGGAGCCGAACCGGTTCAACAGCTACATCGGGACGGGAAAAGCTGCACAGGCTCTTGGAGACAAGGCAAAAGCCAGGGCGAATTATGAAGCCCTCATCGCCCTTGCGCAGGCCTCGGATTCAGACCGCCCCGCGCTTGCTGCGGCCCGATCATTCCTCGCAAGCAATTAAGAAACGAGGCGAAGACGCCTGCGAGTCCTGAAATGAAGAGACCCATTGTCATTGCCGTTGCAGTCGGCTTCGCCGTTGGCGGGCTAGTGGCTTTGTTCGCGCTGCTTGGCTGGCCCATGCTGGAGCGGGAACGCGCGCTGGATACTCCGAAGCTCCCGGTATGGGCGGAGGTGCAGTGGCCGTTTCCCATGGACGAGTGGGGAAAGGGAAAGGCGTTTCGCTGTGAGGCCTCAGACTGTGGTGTTCAGGTCAACGTTTACATCCGAGCAAAAATCGGGTTTTGCAATTGCACGACCGGGGTGTCGGATGACGACGAGCTTGTTCGTCTCGCGGATTTCAAGCTGATCGGCGAAAGCCCGTTGGCCCTCGGTGCCGGTCGTCCGATCAGCGTGGCCTGGATGAAAGGCCGCAGTCGCGCATATACCGATAAACGGCCACATCACTCCGCGCTTGCGGTTGCATTCAACGATCGCTGTGACGCCGTTGTAGCGACCGCCTTGATCGCCCACTCCCAGCCGGCCCCGATCGAACCAAGCGTCATTGCTTTCCTCAACAGCAACACCGTCATTCACTGGGCCGAGGTGACGCTGGGTCTTTGATCAAGGCTGTCCAATGGCCGCTGACCGCCCGACGGGCAAATCAGTGATTTGCTGTCCAGCCCCGATTCAAAAAATATTTCCCTTCTCTCTCGGGGCAAATCACCGGCGGTGTCTGTGCCGTCCCTGCCCGAGAGAGGGGCGTTTCGCGACCGTCACGGACGTTGGGCAGGGATGCGATGGACGCACGCGGCGTCGGCGCGCAAACGTGATCGCAGGGCGGGGTCCAACCCGTGAGCGATTACAAGCGCGCAGACGAACGGCGCTGATGCGGACGGTGAAGTCGTGTGGTCCTGACGCCTCGACGCTGGCGTCAAGTTTCGCGGAGGCGAAGTCGGCCCGACCGGGCGCGGACCAGCCATATTCGCAAGATGACGGTGAC
>JBJMTO010000202.1:0-16554 GCA_045811665.1 Bradyrhizobium sp. | reverse complement strand
TGGGCGCAGACCCGGTATCCATAACCACGGACGGGGGTTATGGATTCCGGGCTCGATGCTGCGCATCGCCCCGGAATGACGGGGGTGGATTGGTTTGCTGTTTGCAATGACGATCAAGATACGACCCCGCGTTCTCGCGGCGCGGATGCGCCCGAGTTGTGCTTGTTGGCTCCGCCCGATGAAGGGCGTGGGGAATGCCGGGTGCTCGATGCACCCGCAGTCTCGCGTGCGAAAGTTGTAGTAAGCACACGAGGTCGTCACCGTGGGTTCACCGGACTGACCCGGCATTCCCGCACGCAATGGTTTTAACGGTTTACCCCGTGATCTCCCCGGTGATCGGGCTTTGTTGTCACCGTCGCCAGCGGACAACGTCCGCCAACTTGACGCCAGCGTCGAGGCGTCAGAACCACACGACTTCGCCGTCCGCCTCGGTGCCGTTCGTCAGCAGCACCACTAGCGTCCACCGCATCCCGCCCCGCGCTTGTGACGATCGCGAAACGCCCCTGTGTAGGGCGGGACGAGGGCGGATATAGATGTGATTTGGGTAAGCAGCGAAGCGAATTTTTTTGTTAGACGGCACTGGACAGCCCAAATCACCTTGAAAGATTTCAGCAAATTAGATTTTGCGCGCGAAGCGAAACTGCCGGGATTCGCGGGCGGCGTGTCGCCTGGATTCGGGGATGGCGACAAAACGGTGCGCGCCGAATGCGCCAGCCGACTAGCGCCCGGTGAAACGCGGCTTGCGCTTTTCCATGAAGGCACGCCGGCCTTCGCGGAAATCCTCGCTGTCCATGCAGGCTGTCCCGATGTCTTTTATCGCATCCATGTCGCGAGCTTCGGGATCCTTCAACACTTGCGCGATGGTGATCTTGGCGGCCTTGATCGCCAGCGGCGCATTGTCGGAAATGGTCCGGGCGATCTCTGTCGTAGCGCTCCACAATTGTTCATTGGGCACCACGCGATCGACCAGCCCGATCCGCACCGCCTCCGTGGAATCGATCCGCATCCCCGTATACATCAGCAGGCGAGCCCAGGATGGTCCGACCAATGAAACCAAGTGCTTAAGGCCTTCATAGCCGTAGGCGATGCCGAGCTTGGCCGCGGGAATGCCGAACTGGCTGTTCTCGGCCGCGATGCGGATGTCCGCAAGCATCGCGACTTGCATCCCGCCGCCAAGGCAGAACCCGCGGATGCACGCGATGGTCGGCTTGGGATAATCCGCCAACAGAGCGCGTTGCGCGGCGCTGCGCCTGGAGTACTCTTCCGAGGCCTCGGCGTTGTGACGCGTCTTTTCGAACTGACTGATGTCGGCCCCGGAGACGAATGCCTTGTCGCCCGCGCCGACCATGATCACGACACGAACGTCGGGATCGTCGCGCAATTGCACCAGCGCGTGACCGAGCCCTTCCCACATGTCGAGCGACATGGCGTTGCGTTTGTCCGGATTGTTGAAGGTGATTACGCCGACACCGTCGGTGACGCTCTGCAGGATTTTTCCTGCCGCAAAAGAGGTCTCGGTGGCGGTGGGTACGTTCAGCATCGATGCGGCTTTCGCTTGTTGACCGGCCTACAGAATTCGCGTGCGGAGTGTCGTCGGTTCGCAGCGAAACCAGGTTGTTGGCAGCATCTTATTCAGGATTGGCCGACCCGGGTATGCTTGTTTTGCGGGCCGGTGATGGCGCTGACCTAACGTTCAAGCGGAACTGATCCATCTTCATTCGTCTCGGGACGCGCCTTTGGCGCGGGTCCGGATTCAAGAGAGCGTGACATGTAAAATCGTTTCGTGCCATTCGGATATTCAAAGGTCGCGAAACACTGATACCCAAGCTTCTCGTAAAACGGTCGTGCCTGGAAGTCGTATGTGTCAAGCAGCGCCATTCGTGCTCCAAGCACAGCCGAATGATTCTCAACGGCCATTACAACCGTCCTTCCAACTCCTTTTCCCTTGAGAGATTCATCGACCCAAAGGCCTCGTATCTCCACCGCTTCGAACCGTACAATGCCTCTAGCGCCCGCAAGCAACCGATCGTCGGCGTCTCGAACCAGAGCGGTGAAAGTTTGGGTGTTCCAGTCCGCGTGCGAATGATTGAACGCCACGAGCTCGTGGTCTAGGATTTGATAGGTGGCGTCTCCAGGCGTGTCGATCACGACATTCAGGTTCGAAGCGGCTTTCCGGTCTTCTGGCATGATGCAAGTACTATGTAAGAGGGCCGTGATCCAACGAGATCATTGGAGCGGGCATCGCGGCCGCGACCATTCCGCGAACGCGCGAAGCGCGTCCGGGAATGACGACGATGAGGGTTGTCGCGTCGATTTTCGTACCACCTGCTTTAAGTGGTAAGTCGCTTCGGCAGGACCCAGACCAGCTATATCGGACAGCGCCGAGGTGAAAATGGCTGTTGTTGAAATCCACTAATCTTCGTTGGCGGCGATTGATTCCATCAAGGAGACCAGCTGGCGCTGGACGGTCTGATCCTTGATCTTGCTGTAGGCTCGAAGCAACCTCAGGCTGAATGCGCTATCGAGGAACAACAGGCTTTCCACCTCGCGGGCCTTGCCGTCGCCGTCGTAAAAGAATGTGACGGGCACATCGAGCGCGGTGGCGATCTGCTGAAGACGCGCGGCGCCGACGCGGTTGACGCCTTTCTCGTATTTTTGAACCTGCTGAAAGCTGACGCCAAGTTTGTCGCCGAGTTCGGCCTGGGAAATTTTCTGTTCGACGCGCCGGAGCCGAATTCGTTTTCCAAGTTCAATGTCCGGTTTTCCGGCGCTCCGCTGCTTCATCTTCTTTGCCGCTGATTTGTTCATTCTGTTTCAACCGTTTCCTTCGGTTAGAAGCCCCCCACCAGATGAGTCAGGGATTCACCCATGTATAGCGGTTTGTACCCACCGGGATGGATGAATTTTCTCTTAGATCACCAGATTCTTCGGCCGTTACGCTTGTTCGTGCGCGCCTCAAGATCATGGATGGTATTATGATAGCAAAATCGGGCGGGCAAATGCCGTTTCTACCCTCCGTGAGGTATTATTTTGCCTGCGGCCATATCGTTTGCGGGCGGCCATCCAAAGAAAAGATGGCTGTATCCCTCGGCTGGGGGACTAATTGAGCGCCAGAACCGAGTAGACAAGGTCATCCGCAAGGCTGGCAAGGGAACAAAGACGGTGGTTGATCCAGAACAAACACTTCATTCGATCCTCCTCACTCTCGAACAGTGCCGGGTTCACCTTGTCGAAAGCGCAAACGCGGACACTGCCCGGTTAGTGGCGATTGCCATTCTCGATCTCAGGATGAAGCTCAATCAAATCGGCCAGACAGAATTGAAGGCGCTGTGCGACGCCATGGTGCGCGATCAGGCACAGGCGGAAACCCAAGAGGAGGTTTCGCCCGCAGCCGACCCGCAGCGTCCGCTGCTTAAACTGGTGAAATAGCGCCGCTGAAAGCCGCGAGCCGGCGAGACACGCAACCAATCCGTTCCATTTGCACCACGGCCATATGGCCAGTGACGCATTGTTGATCGGACAATCCATCAACCATGTCCGATCCTGCACGCGCAACGGCCGCGGCTCTGTTGCGCAATCTGCTCATTCGGTACATCAATCGGGCTCGACTGGCGCTCTATCTGCCTCACCGGCCCGAAGTGCAATGACCGTATGATCAACGATGTTTCCATCCCCGCCGCGCTGGTTGCCGGTCTGGTAAGTTTCTTGTCGCCCTGCGTGCTGCCGCTGGTGCCGCCCTATCTGGTTTATCTCACTGGCGCGACCATCGAGCATGTCGCGAATGCCGATAAGCTAGCAGCTCCGCGACGTGCGGTGATGATATCGGCTGTCATGTTCGTGCTCGGCTTTTCCACGGTGTTCGTGGCTCTCGGCGCGAGCGCCTCGCTGATCGGCGGACTGATCCGCGCATGGTCGGCCGAGCTGTCCATGCTGGCGGGGATCGCCATCATCGTAATGGGATTGCATTTCCTCGGGCTGACGCGAATTTCTTTTTTGATGCGGGAAGGGCGATTGCCGATTCCGAAGCCGGTCGGATTGTGGGGCGCCTATGTCATGGGGCTTGCGTTCGCGTTCGGCTGGACCCCTTGCATCGGCCCGATACTCGCCGCCATTCTTTCGGTCGCCGCGGCGGAGGCGACCGTGCAAAAGGGTGCGGGGCTGCTTGCGGTGTATTCCGCCGGACTAGGCGTTCCCTTTCTCATCGCGGCGTTCATGGTCGAACAATTCTCCTCGCTGTTTTCGCGAATGAGACGGCACCTCGCCACGGTCGAGCGGGCCATGGGGTTGCTTATGGTCGCGACCGGGATCGGCTTTCTCACGGGCGCGGTATCGTCGGCGAGCATTTGGCTTCTGGAGACATTCCCGGCCTTGCAAAGCTTCGGCTAGGCATCCCGCGAAAAACAAACCCCGGGCATCACAGATTGCTGTCGGTGATCGCCGCATAAACCATGGTGCGCAGCTCACGCCTCAAGGGATAAGCGTTTGAGGGCAGCACCTGGGTCATGAAGATCGCAATCAGTTCTTCAGCCGGATCGATCCAGAACGACGTAGTCGCAGCGCCCCCCCAGGAATATTCACCGGCGCTGCCGGGGATCATCGTGAGGGCTGGGTTCATCGTGACCGAAAAGCCGAGACCAAAGCCGATGCCGCTGTAGGTGGCTTCACTGAACAACGATCGCGAGATTGCGGGCAGGTCGCATCCGCCGGGCAGATGATTGGAAGTCATCAACGCCAGCGTCTTCGGACCGATCAGCCTGACGCCGCCCAGTTCGCCGCGATTGAGCAAGGCGCGGCAGAAGGTGAGATAGTCGGAGGCCGTCGAGCACAATCCGCCGCCACCAGAGATGAACGAAGGTGGCGCCAGAAATGGGCTTTTGGTCGGGTCATCCTGCAGCGTCAGGTTGCCTGCTCGCTCCGCTGCGTGAAATGTCATGCCGCCCTGCGGATCCGCCGAGTAGCAGGCGGCGAAACGATGGGCTTTTGCGGCAGGCACATGGAAGTCCGTGTCAATCATTCCGAGCGGATCGAGTATGCGTTCCCTGAGGAATTGTTCGAACGGCTTGCCGCTGATCTTGCCGATGAGATAGCCGAGGACGTCAGTCGCGACTGAATAATTCCAGGCCTCACCAGGAGAGAATTCCAGCGGGAGTTTTGCAAGGTCTTCAATCATCGACTGCAGGGTGCGCGCTTTCACCACCTCGCCGATTTTCATGTCCCGGTACGCGGCATCGACGTTGGAGCGCTGCTGGAAGCCGTAGGTCAAACCGGAGGTATGCCGCAGCAGATCGATGATCAACATCGGGCGCGAGGGCGGTTTGGTCAGAAACGCCGGCGCGGTACCCGCCTGGAATACGCCGAGGTTTTTCCATTCCGGAATGTATTTGTGGACCGGCTCATCGAGTGCGACGCGGCCTTCCTCCACCAGCATCATGAAAGCGACGGACGTCAGCGGCTTGGTCATCGAATAGATCCGGAAAATGGTGTCTTGCTTCATCGGCGCCTTGCGCTCGACGTCAGCGAACCCCTGCACCGCGCTGTGAACGATCTTGCCGCGGCGATAAACCAGAACCTGGGTTCCTGGAAACCGCCCCGCATCGATGTATTTGCGCGTGAGATGGCTTTCGAGGCGGTCGAAGCCGGCTTTGGACATGCCGGCGGATTCAGGCGAGGCGGGCGTCGGGGCTAACATCATCGATCTCCGGAGCTTTTCTGGGCAGGCGTTGAATACCGGAAACCGCGCGCAGTTCCAATCACCGTGTGTTTACGCTTGCGCGCGTGCGGGTATAGGTTTCCGCTTCGAAAGGGTAACCAGCAGGTCGAGAGAATGCCTCAATTCAACGACAATGAGCTCACCGGGGCGGTGATAAGCAGCTTCGAGCAGACGCCGGACCCGCGCGTCAAATTCCTCATGGAGCAACTGGTCAAGTCGCTGCACGATTTCGTGCGCAAGACCGATCTGACGTTCGATGAATGGGGCTACGCGATCGATTTCCTGACCCGCGTCGGACAGAAATGCAGCGGCAGCAGGCAGGAATTCATTCTGCTGTCCGATGTGCTCGGAGTCTCGATGCTGGTCGATGCGGTCAACCATCGGGAACGCGAAGGTGCGACCGATACCACGGTGCTCGGCCCGTTCTATGTCGGCGAGCACAGGCTGATGCCGAATGGCGCCGATATTTCCGCCGGTGTTCCGGGGGAGCGGATGTTTGTTCAGAGCCGCGTTACCGATCTCGGCGGAAAGCCGCTGGCCGGCGTACAGGTGGACGTCTGGCACGCCGACGATCATGGATTCTATGATTCACAAAAGCCGGCCTACGAGCAGGAAGGTCCGTCGTCACGCGGGCGCTTCGTCACCGATGCCGACGGACGGTTCTTCTTCCGGACGATCCTGCCGTGCAGTTACCCTATTCCGACGGACGGTCCGGTCGGCGAGATGATCCTGCAGACGCGGCGTCACCCGATGCGGCCGGCGCATGTGCATTTTCTGCTCGATGCCCCCGGCTACGAGCCGCTGGTCACCCACGTCTTTGTCGAAGGTGACAAATATCTGGATTCTGACGTGGTGTTCGGCGTGAAGCCTGAGCTGATCTCCAGGATCGAGAAACGAAGCGATGCTGTGATGCCCGACGGCAAGCCGGCCGACGCGCCGTGGCACTTGATGAGCTACGAGTTTCGGATGAAGCCGGGGCAGGGACGCGCGCCGAAGCCGATCATGGCTGGGACCGAGCACGCCTGAGCCGCCAGTTGCGAGCAGAGCAGGCATTGCGGCCGGATGTTGCTGCATCCAGCCATCTTGCTATGTTGCCTCTCGTCACTGGCAGTTCTGACGAGGTGAAATCACCGAGATGATGTATCTGGATGCCCCGCCGCGGCTGATCGGCACGAAAGTATTTTCGTCGATGCCGGACAGGTTCCGGCGCAAGGGCGAGCGCAGCGACTGGGCAGACGCCAACCGCCCTGGTCAGCCTACCGACAGTTTTATCGAAGGCCCGGCATTCGACGCCAGCGGCAATCTCTACATCGTCGACATCCCATTCGGTCGCATCTTCCGGATCGGGCCCGACGGGGAATGGTCGCTCGTGATCGAATATGACGGCTGGCCGAACGGCCTGAAGATCAGTCAAGGACGCATTCTGTTGGCCGACTACAAGCACGGGATCATGGAGTTGGATGCGAACGCAAGGCGCATCCAGCCGGTGCTGACCGCGCGCAACTCCGAATCCTTCAAGGGGTGCAATGATCTTCATATCGCCTCGAACGGCGATATCTATTTCACCGACCAGGGCCAGACCGGGCTGCACGATCCGAACGGGCGGGTCTATCGGCTTTCGCGCGCGGGAAGGCTTGAGTGTTTGATCGATAGCGGCATCAGCCCCAACGGCTTGGTGCTGGATCCCGCTGAAACCGTGCTGTTTGTGGCGATGACGCGCGACAACGCCGTCTGGCGGTTGCCGTTCATGAAAGACGGCAACGTCTCCAAAGTGGGCCGCTTCTGTTCGATGTTTGGCGCCAGCGGTCCCGATGGCCTGGCGATGGATCAAGCAGGTCGGCTATTTGTGGCCCACGCCTCGCTCGGACATGTGTTCGTGTTTGCGCCCAACGGCGAGTTGATCGCGCGAGTGAAATCTTGTGCCGGGCCGAGTTGTACCAACGTTGCGATTGGCGGTGCAAAGCGCGAGCTTCTCTATGTAACGGAATCGGCGAGCGGCACGATCCTGATCGCCGATATCAGCGAATTGTAAACAGGACAGGGATGTTGGAATGAAATCCTGGAAGTTTGGCTCAAGCGGCATGCAGGTGCCGGTGATCGGGCAGGGCACCTGGCACATCGATCATGCGAACCGGCAAGAAGCGGTGGCGGCGCTGCGACGCGGCATCGATCTAGGCATGAGCCATATCGATACCGCCGAAATGTATGGCGACGCGGAGTTGGTGATCGCGGAAGCAATTGCCGGAATGCGCGACGAAACATTCCTTGTCTCGAAGGTGTTGCCGAGCAATGCATCCAGGCGCGGCACCATCACGGCTTGCGAGCGCTCGCTGCGGCGGCTCAAGACCGATCGGCTCGATTGCTATCTGTTGCACTGGCGCGGCTCGCATCCGCTTGCTGAGACGGTCGCTGCCTTCGAGCAGTTGGTCAAGGAAGGCAAGATCGGTTGCTGGGGCGTCAGCAATTTCGATGTCGATGATCTCCAGGAATTGCTGGGCGTAGCCGGCGAAGGCAAGATCGCCTGCAATCAGGTGCTGTATCACCTGAAGGAGCGCGCCGTCGAGCACGCGGTGGTTCCCTGGTGCAAACAGCACGGCGTCGCCGTGGTCTCCTACTCGCCATTTGGACATGACGATTTCCCAAGCTCGAGCAGCAAGGGCGGTCAGGTGCTGGATCAAATAGCCAACGCGCATGGGGCCTCGCCGCGTCAGGTCGCGCTCGCCTTTCTGACCCGCGACGATCCGCTGTTTGCGATTCCAAAGGCCGCGAGTTCAGCGCACGTGGCCGACAACGCGGCCGCCGGTGACCTCGTACTCGACCCAGATGACATCGCGGCGATCGAAAAGGCATTTCCGCTGGGAACCAGACCCCGCAGCTTGCCCATGCTCTAGACGCCATTCATGCGGGCGCAATCGCGCATATCCGCTTCCTGTTTTCGGAGCTTGTCGCGCGGGATCAATTGGCGTTTTTAGATGCTGACCCGAATCAGATTCTCCGAGTTCAACCTTGCCCCCGCGATCCGCAACAGCCCCCAGGCTGGACAACACGGCGTTGCCTGAAAATACCCCGACCAATCGGACCGCGCCCGCGCGGGCCGACCGGCCGTTCCGGGGGATCGTCCTGATCCTGGCATCGACCGTGTTCCTCGGGGTATCCGATGTGACCGCGAAATACCTCTCGGCAACGCTACCTTCGATCGAGATCGCCTGGATAAGGTTTCTGGTGTTCGCGCTGATCATGTCGCCGGCGATGTTTCCGGGCTCGCGACTGTTTGCCTTGCACTCCGCGCGCCCCGGGTTGCAGGCCATGCGCGGCGTCGCGCTGGTAGGGTCTTCGCTGTTCTTCATTTCGGGCCTGCGGTTTCTGCCTATCGCGGAGGCATCCGCCACCGGCTTCGTCGCGCCGCTGTTCGTGACCGCGCTGTCGATCCTCTTTCTGCGCGAGAGCGTCGGATTGCGCCGCTGGATCGCGACCGGCGTGGGCCTGGTCGGCGTGATCATCATCCTGCGGCCCGGGACCGGCGCGTTTCATCCAGCGGCGATTTTCCCGATCGTGTCGGCGCTCGCGTGGGCCTGCACCTTGATCATGACGAGAATGATGAGCGGAAGGGAACACGTCCTCACCACCATGACCTATTCGTCGATCGTGGGCGCTTGCATCCTGACGGCGCTGGTCCCGTTGGTCTGGGTGAGTCCAAGCTGGCGGGACATTGTCTTTGGAATTCTCATCGGCCTTGCATCGACCGCGGGCCAGTGGATCGTTGTGCTCGCCTTCAGGTACGCCGACGCCTCGGTGCTCGCGCCGTTTTCGTACAGCCAGTTGTTGTGGGTCGGCATTCTCGGGTTTGTCATCTTTGGTGAAGTGCCGGATACCTGGACCATCACCGGGGCCGTATTCATTGTCGGCAGCGGGCTCTATACGGCCCATCGCGAGCGCGTCAGGCGTTCGCAGCTATTGGCGATGGACTCAGAACGGTCGCCGAACGCCTGACGCGACACCCGCGTTCTCAACGCTTTGCGTTTTCTAAGGAGATGCAGTTGACGCAGGCGCTGTCCGCGCGGCTAATGCCGAAAGGGAAACGGCGGGGGATGTCCATTGCGCGCGGCCATATTCAGGAACGGTGAAATTGTTGCGGACATGCTGGCGGAGCCCGTGCCGGGAGCCGGACAGGTGCTGGTCAAGACGCTCGCCTGCGGGATCTGCGGTTCGGACCTGCACGCGCGCAAGCACGCCCACCGCATGGTCGAACTGTTGCGGCACTTTCCCGGCCGCAAACCGATGGATCTATCCCGAGACGTCGTGTTCGGTCACGAATTCTGCTGCGAGATCCTTGATTACGGGCCGGCGACCGAACGTAAGCTGAAGCCGGGTACACGCGTGTGTTCGTTGCCGGCGCTGCTCACGCCCCAGGGACCGCAGGGCATCGGTTATTCAAATGAAAACATCGGTGGCTATGCCGAGCGGATGCTGCTCAGCGAGACGCTGCTGCTGGAGGTGCCTAACGGGCTCGCCGCCGAACACGCCGCGCTGACCGAGCCGTTAGCGGTCGGCGTTCACGCCGTGGCAAAGGCCAATATCCGCGGCAACGAGGTGCCGCTGGTGATCGGCTGCGGGCCGGTGGGGTTGGCGGTGATAGCAGCGTTGAAGCTGAAGAAGTTGCATCCGATTGTTGCCGCCGACTACTCGCCAACGCGTCGCGCTCTCGCGCAAAGACTGGGCGCGGATATCGTCGTCGATCCCGCGCACACCCAGCCCTACGCGACGTGGGCCGAGCATGCGGCGATGTCCTCCGAAGAAAAGGCGGCGCGGCCGCCGCTACAGGCCATGCTGCCGGCGCTTAAGCCGGCGCTGATTTTCGAATGCGTCGGCATACCCGGGTTGCTCCAGCAGGTGTTCGAAGGAGCACCTCGAGACGCCCGCATCGTGGTGGTCGGCGTCTGCATGGAAACCGACCGCTCGGAACCGATGCTCGGCATCTTCAAGGAGCTAAATGTTCAGTACGTGCTTGGCTACACGCCAGACGAGTTTGCGCAAGCCTTGCGCCTGATCGCAGACGGTGAGGTCGACGCTGCTTCAATGGTGACAGCAACCGTCGGCATTGACGGCGTGGCAGCCGCGTTTGCCGATCTGGCCAACCCGGAACGGCACACTAAGATACTCGTCGAGCCCTGGCGTTAGATGCCGGCAAGGGATTCAGCTCGCCCGCCCGTTCTCGCCCATCAGCGTTTTCTTGCCGACAGGGAAGCGCTGGTCGACTTGAGTCTCGAGCAGCGCTTCCGGCGGATCCATGACACCAACTTGTGGGGCGCGCCCGCATCTGCTTCCGGCCTCGGTTCGCAACTGGATGCAACGGCGGCGTTGCGCGCCGAATTGCCCGGACTTCTGCGAGGATTGCACGTAATTTCGCTATTAGATGCGCCCTGCGGCGACGCAGGCTGGATCAATCGGGCCGACCTCGGCGTGCACTACGTGGGCGTCGATATCGTGCCGTCGCTGATCGCAAGCCTGCGCGCCCGCGCCGTCGCCGGCGAGATCGGAGGCGAGTACCATGTCGCCGATCTGACCCGCGACGCCTTGCCTCGGTGCTCGGCAATTCTGTGCCGGGATGCTCTGGTGCATCTGTCTTTTGCGAACATCGCACGCACGCTCGCCAAGTTCAGACAGTCCGGGGCTGCCTGGCTGATCACGACGACATTTCCGGATTGGCAGGTCAACCGGGACTGTGAGGATGGCGACTGGCGCGCGCTGAATTTCCAGCGTGCGCCGTTTCGGTGGGCTGCGCCCCTGGAGCTGCTGAACGAGCAGTGCAGCGAAGGCGGCGGCGCGTGGCGCGACAAGAGCCTTGGCGTGTGGCCGATCGCGGAGATCCCCATTCAAGGGTAGCGCCAGCCCTGGGTTGCGGGCGGAGCGAAGGTACCCCGGGTGAGCAAAGCGACATCCGGAATCTTCCGCAAACCCGCATGTCGCTGCGCTCATGCGGGCTACGGTCTTCGCTACGCTCGCAATGACGAGCAACTCGCGAGTGTGCAAACCAAATCCACCGCCGTCTTCCCGCACAAGCGAAGCGCGATGCGGGCCCCATAACCACAGGACGTAGTTTGTGAGGAAGTCATCAAACAGCATCTCAAAACGAGCGGCACGGCGTATGGGTCCCCGCGTGCGCGGGGACGACACCGATGTGGCTGCAACAAACTTGATGCGTCTAACCGCATGCAAAAGAAAAACATCTTTGCCGTCACTGCAAACAACAACAATCCTCAAGCCGTCATTCCGGGGCGATGCGCAGCATCGAGCCCGGAATCCATAACCCCCATCTGTGGTTATGGATTCCGGGCCTGCGCCAAGCGGCGCATCCACGATGTGCAATTGCACATCGGGGAATGACACCGGTACGTATTGTCCTGCCGTCCCCACAACCGTCATTGCGAGCGCAGCGAAGCAGTCCAGCTTCGGTGCGGATGTGCCATGGATCGATTCGCGGAGCCTGTCATCGGGCGCGCATTCGCGCGAGCCGTTGGCTCGCAATGACGGTTGATGGAGAGCGTTGCCTGCGTAGCGTTCGCAACCCGGGATTATACCGGCAAGGCGATCGAATACTTCACCTGGCTCAGCGCAAAACTCGACTCGATCGAAGCGATGCCGTCGAGCCGGGTCAGCTTGTTCTTCAGGAAAGCTTCGTAGCACGACAGGTCGGCGACGACGACGCGCAGCAGATAGTCACGGTTGCCGGTCATCAAGTAGCATTCCAGCACCTCCTCCCATTTGGAGATCGCCTTGGCGAACCGGGTCAAGTCTTCCTCTTTTTGTCTCGCGAGCTTGATCGAGATGAATACGCTGACGTGCAAGCCGAGCGATTTCTGATCGACGGTGGCGATATAGCGGGTGACACGCCGCGCTGTTCCATCAGCTTCACCCGCCGATGGCACGGCGATACCGAAAGTCCGACCTGGTCCGCCAGCTGCTGCATGGTGGTTCGGCTGTCGTTCTGGAGAATGCTGAGGATTTTCCGGTCAATCGCGTCCAGCGCCTGCATTGGAATAAACTCACGTTGCGAGGTGTCGAATTGGTAAGCTATCCCAACCTGCACCGCCCTGTCGCGACAAATTGAGATATCTGTCGGAGATCCAGGGGCTATCATCGGGGGGTGATCACTTGCCGGGGAATGCTCCCATGCCAATCGAGCCCGCACGCCTCGAAATGCTGACCGCGCTGGGGCGCAAGGTCCTGTGGTTGTCATCATGGACGATCCATCACGCCAATCACGTGAGGCCGAGCTCGGATGGGTTGAAAGTCGGCGGCCATCAGGCCTCATCCGCCTCGCTTGCGACCATTATGTCGGCGCTCTATTTCTCGGTCCTGAGACCCCATGACCGAGTCGCGGTGAAGCCGCATGCCAGTCCGGTCTTCCACGCCATTCAGTATCTTTTCGGGCGCCAGACCCGCGACAAGCTCGAAAATTTCCGCGGCTTCAAGGGCGCGCAGTCTTATCCATCGCGCACCAAGGACACCGACGATGTCGACTTCTCGACGGGTTCGGTCGGACTCGGCGTCTCGCAGACGCTGTTCTCGTCGCTGGTGCAGGATTACGTCCAGGCGCATGGCTGGATGAAGGACCGGCCGGAGGGCCGAATGATTGCGCTTGTCGGCGATGCCGAGATGGACGAAGGCAATATCTTCGAGGCGCTGCTGGAGGGCTGGAAGCACGGGCTGCGAAACACCTGGTGGGTGGTGGACTATAACCGGCAGAGCCTCGACGCGGTGGTGCGCGAAGGATTGTGGGAAAAATTCGAGGTCATGTTCCGCAATTTCGGGTGGGACGTGGTGATCGTGAAGTACGGCAGGCTGATGCAGGCGGCATTCGCGGAACCGGGAGGCGAGGCGCTGAAGCGCTGGATCGATGGCTGCCCGAACGCGATGTATGCGGCGCTGTGCTTTCAGGGCGGCGCGGCATTCCGAAAGCATCTACGTGATGAAATCGGGGACCAGGGGGCGGTCTCGGAACTGATCGACAGGCGCAGCGACGACGAATTGCTCGAGCTGATGTCAAACCTCGGTGGCCACGACATGGCCAGCATGGTCGAGGCCTTTGCGAAGATCGATCACGATCGTCCGGTCTGCTTCATCGCCTACACCATCAAAGGCGTCGGCCTGCCGTTTCAGGGTCACAAGGACAACCATGCCGGATTGATGACCGTTACCCAGATGGAGAAATGGCGTGCCGCCCAGAATATCCGACCGGGGCACGAATGGGAAAAGTTCGAGGGGCTGTCGCAAAAGCCTGCCGAGCTGCAGGCTTTTCTCGCGAACGCGCCGTTCAACCGCGATGGCAATCGCCGCCTCAGCGCGCCGGCCATCGACGTGCCAGAGCGGCTTTCGTTCAAGCCGTCGCCGCAGATGTCGACCCAGCAGGGCTTCGGGCTCGTGCTCAATGAGATTGCGCGCGGCGATACCGAACTGGCGGCGCGCATCGTTACCGCCTCGCCTGACGTCACGGTCTCGACCAATCTCGGCGCATGGGTAAACCGCCGCGGCTTGTTCGCACGCGCCGAAAAGGCGGACTTGTTTCGCAGCGAGAAGATACCTTCCACCTTCAACTGGGACTTTTCGCCGAAAGGCCAGCACATCGAACTCGGCATCGCCGAGATGAACCTGTTCATCCTGATGTCGGCGCTTGGGTTGTCGCATCACATCAACGGCCAGCGGCTCCTGCCGATCGGGACGTTGTACGATCCATTCATCGAGCGCGGGCTCGATGCGTTGAACTACGCTTGCTACCAGGATGCGCGCTTCATGGTGGCGGCGACGCCTTCGGGCATTACGCTGGCGCCGGAGGGTGGAGCGCATCAGTCGATCGCGACGCCCCTGATCGGGATGGCGCAGGATGGCCTTGCCTCGTTCGAACCGGCGTTTGTCGATGAATTGGCGGTGATCATCGGCTGGGGTTTCCGCCACATGCAGCGTGAAAGCGGCGAGGGCGGGTCGGTTTACCTCAGGCTCTCCACGCGCACGATCGAACAGCCGCAACGCCTGATGACGCCGGATCTGCAAGCCGCGATCACCGAGGGCGCCTATTGGTTGCGCAAACCAGGACCGAATTGCGACGTGGTGATCGCCTATACCGGAGCGGTTGGGCCCGAGGCGATCGAGGCCGTCGGTCTGATCGGGGAGAGCCGTCGAGACGTAGGGCTGCTCGCGATCACATCGGCAGACCGGCTGCATGCCGGTTGGACAGCGGCGCGGAAACTAAGGCGGGACCGCCGTGGCCTGCCGCATCTCAGCCATATTGAAAAAGTGCTCGCCCCACTACCGCGCAACTGCGGCATCGTCACCGTGATCGACGGGCATCCGGCGGCGCTGGGCTGGCTTGGCAGCGTCGGCGGCCACCGGCTGGAAGCGCTTGGCGTGGAGCATTTCGGCCAGACCGGCACCATCGACGACCTCTATCGCCACCACGGCATCGACGCCAACGCCATCATCGATGCGGCCGAGAGCCTGACCGCCGGCGCTCCGGTCCGGCTCCGCAAAATGGCGGTGTGATACTGGCGACTCCCAGAATAGCGCGCCTCTGCTGGGGAGAGACGCCGCTTCGCCCGTTTTAGACCGCCATTTTGCCGGCGTCCGACGCAATGCGGCATCGTGCATATGGCGGGTTCAATTTGCCGTACATTCGTGCAAGGATGCTTGCCGAACGCTCCAATCCCATACCCTTTTGCCCCTGAAATGAAGAGGTTTACGATGGTCAACCGCATGCAATTTTACATCGATGGCGCCTGGGTAGATCCCGTCGTCAAGAAGTCGACCCCTGTCGTCAATCCGGCGACCGAAGAGGCGATGTATGAGATTGCGCTCGGCTCCAAGGCCGATGTCGACAAGGCGGTGGCCGCCGCGCGGCGCGCTTTCGAGACGTTCTCGCAAACCAGCCGCGAAGAGCGCGTGGCGCTGCTTTCGAAGATCATCGAAGTCTACAAAGGCCGCATGAAGGATATCGGCGCTGCCGTGTCGGACGAGATGGGCGCCCCGCTGCCGATGGCTGAGAAGCTGCAGGCCGGCGCCGGCCTCGGGCACCTCGCTTCCACGCTCGAGGTTCTCAAGGAGTACCGGTTCGACGAGCCTGTCGGTTCGGCCATGGTCGTGCGCGAGCCGGTCGGCGTCGTCGGCATGATCACGCCGTGGAATTGGCCGCTGAATCAGATCGCCTGCAAGGTCGCGCCGGCGCTGGCCGCCGGCTGCACCATGATCCTGAAGCCTTCGGAATTCACGCCTTCGTCCGCTTTGATCTTCGCGGAAATCCTGCATGAAGCCGGCGTGCCAAAGGGCGTCTTCAACCTCATCAACGGCCTCGGACCGGAAGTCGGAGCCGCGATGAGCGAGCATCCCGAGATCGACATGATTTCGTTCACCGGCTCGACTCGCGCCGGCGTCGATGTCGCCAAGCGCGCCGCGCCGACCGTGAAGCGTGTCAGCCAGGAACTCGGCGGCAAGTCGCCGAACGTGATCCTGGAAGGCGCCGACCTCGGGGCCGAGGCCGTTGACGAGGTTGAACACGCCCTTCGGCACGCCCGCTTCATGGAGGATTTCCGCGAAGATCAACGCCGAGGATGGCGTGAATTCCGACGGCTTGAGGATCATGGTGCAGCCGGCGGCGATGGCCGGGGCGACCTTGCAGGCGATCTGGTTGAGCGGCCAGTTCCACGGCGTGATCATGCCGATGACGCCGACCGGCTCGCGCACGACGACGGCCGAGCCGACTGTCTCTTCGAAATGATAGTTCTTCAGCACTTCCAACGTGGAAGCGATGTGGCCGAGGCCGGCGCCGGCCTGCAGGCGTTCGGCCATCGGCAGCG
>JBJMTO010000201.1:0-28855 GCA_045811665.1 Bradyrhizobium sp. | reverse complement strand
AGCGCACCTCCAAGTATGAAATCAGCAAAAGCAAGCAACCCCATAGGAAGCCGCCACCATACGGGCCGCACAGCATAACCAGCTATGATGTCGTCCCAGCGAAATAATTGATGATCGGTTTCCACGCGCCAGTTCGGGCCTTCTGAAAGGATCCGCCAATTCGTCCGGTCGGTAGCAACGAGCGGAGCGGAGGCCGAGCTCTTCACCGACCATGTTTGCCGAAACCGGTCCAGCTCCCGAGTGAAGCGTAGGTAAGTCTTCGTCGGTGAAGCGGGATCGTAGCCGCCAAAGTGAAAGACGAGGCGCGATCCGATCAGAGGACTATCGATCTGTTGCAAACTCAATGGCACTCCAGGAGGGAGTTGCGGGGCGGCCGATGTAAGGCATACCGGAATCCGGATTCCGACGCTATCTTCTTAGCCCTGCAAGCACCGATGCGCCCCGGAAGAGATCAGGCAGCCATCGCTGATGTGAAAAAACCGCGCATTGAGATCCCTCTGTTTCTGTTTCCTTGACATGACTTCCGTCGTGTCTGGCAGAGACCTATTATGGACAGAATTGGCCGGTCCATTCGTTTCTTAGGTGTCGTCTCTGGAAGGAGCCGCCGGTGAACTTACCCACCGTGACCAGGTCCTCGCCGCTGGGTTGGGCCGTCCTGGTCTGCATGCAAACTTTGGTTTTCCAGGCGGAACCCGTCCGGGCAAATCCATTCAGGGTTGTGGCAATCGGCGCTAGCAATACGTCTGGTTGGACCGTCGACTCGGAAAAGGCCTATCCTCAGGTTTTGGAGCAAATGCTCAGAAGTGCGGGCTATGACGTGCAGATAACGAATTCGGGCCGACCGTTTGACACCACCGCTGGTATGCTCGCACGACTCCCTTCCGCTGTCCGCGGCGGCACGGACCTTGTGATCCTTCAGCCAGGCGCGAACGATCGGCGTTTTTTCGTTTCATCTGAACGCCGGGCCAATAACATCGCCGAGATAAAAGATAATCTTCGGAGCCGTCGGATTGCCGTTATCCTTTTTGACCCCGCTTTTCCCGACGATTACTACAGCGTCGACCGAATCCACTTCACACCCGAAGCCCATGCAAGAATAGCAGCCGAACTGATGCCCCAGGTTATCAAGCAATTCGAGCGTATCAGACCTCATCAAAGCCCGCCTCGCCCGTCCGGGCTAACCATGGGTAAAGGCAAGGGCAGGCCAATTCACCGCCGTCAATAAATTCCGGGCACCAGCCGATAGGTTCGGGCCATGTATTTGCGATACTCGTCGCCGAACGATTTGAGCAACAGTTCTTCCTCACGGGGGACGCGACCGATAAACAGCACGCCGAAACCTACAATCCCGGCGAATCCCGCAACCCAGTTTGGTAAAAGCAGCGCCTGAGCAATCGCCCAGAGCCAGAAAGCCGTGTACATTGGATGCCGTACGTATTGATAGATCCCATCTGTCACTAAAGCGTGCTGCTCACGGACATCTAGGCTCACGGACCAGAAGTGACCCAGCGCCCCATGCGTCAGCCGGAACATGACAAGCGAGCCGAGGCCTACCAGGATGCCAAGCCAAGCTTGAGCAGGATAAAACGTATAGTTCGCCGAGCGTGGAAAATCGAAGCAAAGATAGAGGAGGGGCAGCAGCCCAAATCCTGCGGTGGAGATAGCCAGCAGCAGATATTCGCGTGGCCCTCGTTCGGTGCGCGCCACCGGGTTACGTCGCGCGCGCCGCGCATAAGGATATCGGATCACGTACCAGCAGACAGCCACAATGACAAAGAATGCCTTCGCAAGAAAAGGCGTCATTAGTCCACTCCAGATAACTGCGTATGGGGTAGCGGCGCGACCCGTCGAGCATTGAGAACGATCATGCTGCAAACCTTGCGTGGGGGCTTGTTTTTCAGACCTGCTCGATCAAGCGGCAAGCTTACCGGTCAACGGCTGATGCTTCAACGTGCTCCTGAGGATTCCTGCAAACCACTCCGGGAGGCCGCGGCGGGGCTATATTCATTCATTCGTCGCAAAGATGGAACAAACGAATAGGAGACCTGAAAATCAGGCGGCACGCGCAGCCCGACAGCTTGCGCCAGTTCACCGACGAAATGATTGCAGTTGTTGGTAATGGCATTCCAGTAGGGCTGACGGTGCGCCTGTGCTTCTTTTAGCGCGATCTGAAGCCTCGCGTATTGTGCAGCATTAAGCGGGCGCATGTAGGACGATGCCACCGGAAGCTTCAGGACATCAGGATCCCAGACCGTGTTCGCCGGTACCGGAAGCACGTGTCCCACTGCCATGATGAGGTAATTTCCCATCGGATGCAGGTCGGCATAATGCGCGTCGGCTGGCTTGCCGCGAACGTTGAGCCGACCGTAAGCCACGTAGCTGTGGCCATACGCGCCTATTTGCGCGACACGGAAATCAATGTAATAGCGATCCGCCGATGTCGCAGCTAACCGCTGTTCGCCTACTGCGGATGCAGTAGCAAAACTGGGCTGCTTTTCCGCTCGCGCGGCAGGGCTGGTGACGAATCCAAGGATCAGGCACTGCGCCAACACTGCCGCTCTTCTCGTCCGGTTGTTCAGTACTTTGAAGACCATTTTTTGTCCAAGCTGTTGCGCGCTCCGGTAGCCTGTCTTCTCAAATTCGATTTCGGTCCTGCAAGCGACATTGCGAGTTACCGACTGAATTGCTTCTGAGTGTGGCCTTCCTGCACTAGTTGCCCAATATCGATTATGAGACCAATGGCAACTTACTGATTCTCATGGGGTGAAGTATGCAGAAGGTCGCGCTAGCAATGGTTTTGGTCATGAGCTCGATGACCTTGGGGGGGTGCTTCGTAGGTAAGGGCAAGTCGCCGCCGCCGCCGCCGCCAATCGTTCGTAAGGGCTGATGTGTAGAACAAACGGAGGCGCCTGAGTGCCTCCGTCTTGTTCCTCGGTTCGCTTTAGGGACCGGGGGGCATATGCTCGATTTATTGCGTCCGATAGCTGACACAGGCTTTTAGTTAATAGCAATTACACCAGTTGCTTCAGTATTCACGGGGTTGCAATGAATTGTCGGATCGCCGTAGTGGCGGGACTCTTCAGCGCCGCCTTCTCACTCTGCGTAGGGACCGCAGTTTCCGAGGAGTTGAGCGCGAATGGCAATCGCCCAACCATATCCGGCAAGCCCGCAGTCGAAGTCGGATCCCAGGCGTTACGCAAGCCAACCAAGCCTTACTTTATTGAGTTCAGAGCTCGGGCTGCACAGAGCTACGGACACACCTTCGCGGTTTACGGCCGCATTGGGCAAAAGATCACCGCTGATCACGTCGTCGGTCTGCACCCGTTTACTGAGAGCCCGATTCCTTGGATGGCTGGCCACTTGATTCTGGTGCCGTCCGAAACCGGCGCGAGCGACGGGGACACCGAAGACCAATACGTCATTGCACGCTACCGTATTCTACTGAGCGAACAGGATTACCGTCGCGTAGTCACTCACATGAAGCAGATGCAGGCCAGTTCCCCGGTCTGGCACGCAGTGTTCTATAACTGCAATGCGTTCGTGGCGGACATCGCCAAGTACATGGGTCTGAAGACGCCCTTTTCGACGGTTCAGATGCCCAAGGAATTTATCACGCAGTTGCGGGAGCTGAATGCCGGCGCGGCTTCGCAGAAGGGGCATGACGCCGCGCAAGAACAAGGTCAGCGACACAAGCCGGGGACGGCTTCCAATGCGCCGAAGCTGTCGGTTCCGTCTGATAAGGCTCAAAAAGCGACCGCCTACTCGACTCAGCAGGAGAAGCAGGCCTCGGCGAAGCGCTCGCCCCAACTAGTCCAGTAGAGTCGTAGTTCGCGCGACATAGGCGGCGAGCCTGCCGATGATCTTCGCCGCCGGGGCAAGGCGTACTGGAGCACGCGACGGTTATACGGTTCGCATTGTCATCGTTCGGCGCGCTTGTGCCGGTGACACGGACTCCAGCGACGGCCATCCGATACTCAAATTCCGACCAATGACTCTGGCCTAGCGAAGCTCGCATAGCGAATTTTGCCGTCCATCAACCTTCAGCTTTATGAGTTCACGGCATAAGTCCCGTGGCCATGACCGGAGCTATCCAGCTCGCTAATCCGGCGGTCAATCTCACTGATCACGCGCTTCGAGAACGGCCCAAGATGCATGTACAGCGCCATCAGCATCACAATGTAGCGCAGCGCGCCTGGATTGGTCTTGGCGACCTCGACGAAGGTCTTCCAGAACGGCTCGCGCACCTCCGGCAACGCACGCATGATCTTGTGTACACCCTCGATGCCGCCAAGCCTCTTGCGCACGTCGCCATCGGGCAACTCGCGCCGCCGGTCGGAGCGGTCGAGCATGACGGCGAGCCGCGTCAGCCGTCCTGCATAGGCCGACGGGCTGAATACGTGCTCGAGCACGGCCCTGTAATCCGCAAGAATGTCACGAAGCGGGCGCTTAGTTTCGAAATTGCAGCCGAGCGTGCATTGGTCACCCGACTGCTCGACCTTCATGAGGTCATGGCCCTTGTGCAGGCGGCCTTCCGCCGCTAGCCGCCGCGTCAGCTGTGTGCCAGGCAACGCATAGAGCAGTCCAACCATGCAAACTGGAATGTTCGCCTCCTCGATGAAGTCGATCATGGCCTGGCCCATCGACACTTTCTCTGTATCAAACCCGACGATGAAACCGGCGGTGACAAACATTCCGTAGCTGTAGATCTTGTGAATGCACTCGGCGATGTTGCGTCTGGTGTTCTGTTTCTTTTTCATGTGCACGAGGGTCTCTGGATCCGGGCTCTCAATGCCGACGAAAATCCCGAAGAAGTTCGCGTCATTCATTGCCTGTAACAATTCGCTGTCATCAGCGATATTGATCGAGGCTTCGGTCGAAAACTCGAATGGATAGTCTCGCTCTTGCAGCCATGCCTTGAGCCGCGGCAGCAAGATGCGGAGGTTTTTCTTGTTGCCAATGAAATTGTCGTCGACGAAATCAACATGCCCGCGATAGCCGTGATCGTAGAGCGTCTGCAGCTCAGCGAGTATCTGATCGGGGGTCTTGGTGCGTGGCACGCGACCATACAACTCGATAATGTCGCAGAATTCGCAGGTGAACGGGCAGCCACGCGAATATTGCACGCCAATGAAGAGATAATGGTCGAACTTGATCAGATCGTATCGCGGCATGGGGCTTAACGTGACGTCAATCTTGAATTTCTCGGCGATGAACTCACCTTGGCGCTCGCCGCGTTCCCAAGCGCCGATAAATTGCTCGATAATTCGCTCCGCCTCGCCGATCACCTGGAAATCCGCGCCCGCATAAAGATGCGGGCTCGAGGAGACGTCAGGCCCACCGACACATACTGGCTTGCCGTGCAGGTGAACGAGATCGATCAGGTAGAGGAAGTCAGGCTGCTGGTTGAGCATACCACCAATCATGACGAGATCGGCCCAGTCGAGGTCGGCGTCCGTCAGAGGCTCGGTGTTGCGATTAACGAGACGGATATCCCAATGCTTGGGCAGCATGGCGGCGACGGTGATCAGCCCGAGTGGCGCCGCCGGATACTTCGCGCCGACGAGTTCACAAGCTTCCGTATAGTTCCAAAACGAGTCCGGAACAAACTTTGGATAGATCATCAGAACGCGGCAGGGACTCAGCATGTTACCCTCGTACATGGGGGGAGGGTGTCACGCAGCTGGTCGAGACTCAAGAGAGTGAATTTGGCAAATAAGGCGAGGCCGACTGTCACAAATTCGACGGGCAACCCACGTCGCAAGTCAAGGACCGACGTCGTCATCCCGGGCTTTCGCATGCGGAGACCTGATGTCCAGGCCGCCAACTCGAATCGGCGGGTTGCTGCGATGCTACCGAAGAATTCCGTCGCCGGCGATCGGTCGGGCTCTTCGATCACCTCGACGCAAGGTCGTTGGTGAGGTTGAGTTGGCGTCGTTCAGCTGGCGATCTGCGCGTGCGCCCAAGTTGCGCGCTCGGAATCGATCATAAAATCGCGCGTGATCGGCACCGCATCACGTTTGGTCGACAGTAGAAGTTGAAAAACCATGTGAGAGCCATGCAGGAACTCAAGTTCGACGGCGGCGAGATAGAATTCCCACATCCGGCAGAACCGCTCGTCGTAGATCGCCGCGGCCCGAGTTCTGTTCTTGGCGAAGCGCTCGCGCCAGTGCTTGACCGTGTGGTAGTAATGCAGCCGCAGGACTTCCATGTCATCGCACCACAGACCGCAGCGCTCGGTCGCAGCGAAGGTCTCCGATAGCGCCGGCACATAGGCGCCAGGAAAGATGTATTTGCGAATGAACGGACCAGTGGTGCCGGGCTGCGACATCCGGCCAATGCAATGGATGAAGGCATAGCCGTCAGGCTTCAGGAGCTCGCGGATTTTTAAGAAATACTCATCAAAATGACCGATGCCGACATGCTCCATCATGCCGACCGAAACCACTCGGTCAAACTGGCCGGTGAGTTGACGATAGTCCAACTCGCGAAATGAGACGCGATTTGAGACGCCTGCAACTTCGGCATGCTCGCGTGCTGCCCTAATCTGCTCGGGCGAAACATTAACCGCGGTGACATGGGCGCCCGTTTCGCGCGCCAGATGAATGGCGAAGCCGCCCCAACCGGAGCCGATTTCGGCGACCGTCATGCCGGGCGCTAGCTGCAGCTTGCTGGTGGCGTGGATCAGCTTGTTTCGCTGCGCCTGCTCGAGCGTTTCACGCTCGGGGTCTCGAAAATAGGCGCAGGAATATTGCATCTGATCGTCGAGGAACAGGCGGTAAAGCTCGGCCGAGATGTCATAGTGGTGCCGCGCATGAGCGGCGGCAAGCCCGACCGGATTGGCCTGATGCCAGCGTCGCAGGCCGCGCCACAACCGTCGCATCAGCTTCTGTGAGCCGTACCGATAGAGCCCGCTGCGATTGATCGAAAACAGCAGCAGAAAATCGTGAATTGTAGCACCGTTCTCCAGCGTCAGCGTGTTGTCCATATAGGCTTCGGCCGCGTATAGCTCCGGATTGATGAACAGCTTGGCATAGAGCTTGCGGTCATGGAGGTGGATGGCAACGTCAGGCCCGGGCAGGCGGTCGCCGAAAACATGAACCTCGCCGTCGGCGTCGCGGACTTGCAGAGTGCCCTGGCAGATAAATCGGCGAAGCAAATGTGACAACAATCGCACGTGACAGCCCCCTTTGTGGTGCCGCTAAGTCTCTATAGCAATGTATCCGGAAGCGGTCACCCGGCACCGGAGGAAACAGCGCCGAACGATCTCACGAGATCGACCTTCCACCATCTCGGGTCGCGCCACGGTAGTTTTAGTCTTGAATATCTCGGAAATTTTCTCGAGTTGCATCACTGAAGCATTTCGCCCATCCCTGAAATGTGCGTACTCCGGCAACGTGCTCATTATCAAAAACAAGGAAGTCGCACGCACAGATTTTCATGCACTTGTAGAGGGATCCTGCAATAGAACACCGTGTTATCCTTCTCCCTTTGCCATCTTCTTGAGTTTGGCGATTTGCCGGAAGTAGTCTTTTCTTGGTTGAGCAGGGCTGCCAAGCAATTTGGCGCCTGGATCCACGTCCGAGATAATGCCCGCTTGGGGTCCTATCTCCGCGCCTTGGCCGATCCGAAGATGCCCGGGGATGCCCGCCTGCCCCCCGACGCGAACGAAATCCTCAAGAACCGTTGAACCTGAAATACCAACCTGAGCGACAATGACACAACATCGGCCGAGGATAACATTGTGGCCGATCTGGACAAGGTTATCGAGACGGGAGCCGGCGCCGATCACCGTGTCTCGCGCTGAGCCGCGATCAATCGTGCTATTCGCTCCCACTTCGACATCGTCTTCAAGAATGACTCGCCCGAGCTGGGGAACAGAGAGAAATCCGCCTTCGGTGGAGGCGAATCCAAATCCTTCCTGCCCGACCCGGGCGCCGGGATACACGTAAACCCGTGCTCCCAGAATCGCATGGCTTAGGCTGGCATGCGCGCCTATCCGGCAGTCCCGACCGACAATCACGCCGCTGCCGATAACTGCGCAAGGGCCGATCCGACAGCCAGCGCCTATCTCTGCTCCGGCCTCGACCACAGCGAGCGGCCCAACCTCCGCAGAAGGGTCGACGCGCGCCCCCTCTGCAACAATTGCGGACGGATGGATACCGGGAGAAGGGGATGGCAACGGATAGAACAGTGCAGCAACGCGCGCCCACCCTGCGTAAGGTTCGATTGTCTGGATCGCCACGGTCGAAGCAGGGACTCGCGCTGCCATCTCAGGATGCACGATCACCGCGCCGGCCGACGTGTGGTCGAGCGCCGATGCATAACGTCGATTGTCCAGGAAGCTAACTTCGTTCGGGCCGGCCGTTTGCAGAGGGGCCACTCCTTCGAGGAGCAGTTCGAGTTCAACTGCAACCCCGCGGGCGGTACCCGCAACCACTGCAAGCGAGTATGGTCCACTCCGGCGAAAAAACCTCGTGCTCCCCACCGTTCCATCAACCATATCGTCGTTACCCTGCCAGCAAACGGTTCAGCTGGGACCGTGGTGGACTGGCTTTCCGAGAATCTGTTGGCCGAAGCAGCCAGTACCAGCTGCCCGCCCTACGCTGTTTAGCCATGGCTTAAAGCGGATTGTAAGCGAAGTCGGACGCTAAGTCATAGAAGCGCGTTGATTTGGATCAACAGTAGTGCGCAGGCTCAACACTCGTGGTTTCCTGTACTGTCAGAGAAATTGAGGCCGTAAGCGCCCGGGGCGGTGGGAATTCCACGAAACTGCTTGGTATCAACGTCGCCTTCGTTGCCTTGGTCGTGGGCCTGGCTAGCCTTAGCACGCCGTCTCGGGCTGAAACCGGTCAGGTCGCCGTCGTATTCACGAAAGGCGGGTTCATCCTCGGTGTCGGCGGCGGCGAGGGCCTGCTCGTCTTAAGAGGCAAGCGCTATCCATTCACCGTATCCGGCATGAGCGTCGGTTTTACGATAGGTGCCTCGAGCACCAAGCTAGTCGGACGGGCGCTTAACCTTGCAGGCAGCGGCCGCTATTCTTTCTGACCTGGCTGAACGGCCGGCGCTGTTCCGTCTGGCGATGCTAGCGATGAACTCGCGGTGTCCAAGGTGCTGCCGCGCAATTGCTCTGCAGCTACACAGTCACCAGCCCATAGCCTAGCGCCTCTCACAGTCCCGACGAGCTTGCATCCCCCCGGAGCGATAGGTCTTACCTGGGTCAGCGGCTTGTTGCCGACCTTTGTTGGAGGACTCTGAGCAAACGCCAGCGTTGGAAGCAGGATTACAGCTAACCTGATCGGAAACTTTAGCATTGCGGTGTCCCCGCGAATCGAATTTCCAGCTTTCATCATGGCCGTTCGTGTTGCCAAAATAAGCCGCTAAGTTTCGCTCCTCAACGGCTCTGTAGTTTTCTTGGCCGGGAGTAGCAAAGCCCATGCACCGGCATCACGATAAACCTGATGGGCCGCAAATGCTGTGACGGGCGCAACACACGTAAGTTCATTCGGCCGGGGCGGGGCGCGTGTTCCCTAGTAATAACGACCGTCGTTTCACAACGTTCGAATGTGCAGAGCGAATCGGCTAGGATGAAAGAGGCCCGCCTTACTTGACGCCGCGTTGCCGCGGGATTGATTTGCCACTGCACACCAGTTTCCGGGACATGGAGCGGGTCTTGTTAGCGGACGCTAGGGGTCTCAAAAAGGGCTTCAATGATTGATTCCATATTGAAAACGTGCGGTCGCGAAGTAGAAGGCGAATCCCGGGCAAAGATCCGCCATTATCTCGAAACTCTAAGATCGACCGGAACGCAAGATAGCGAGCAATTGGTGACGTATGGCCTGGGATACCTTGAGCAACTTCACGCTCCTGATCCTCGTTACACCGGCTGCTAGTTGGTATCGCCTTCGATCATCCTGAATGTTCGGCTGGTTACGGTAACCGCAGGTCTGACGAAGAACTCCGAGTCGGGTCTTGTGGAGCATCCATTTTTCGTCGCGCCTGCCGCCGCATCGCGGGTACACAAACCGCTAGTGAACTCGGCAGGCTGAACCACGTTTCTGCTTGGTCGCAGAACCGAACGAGCGACGGTTGGCCATTCGCGTCCTCACTTCTCCAAACCGACCGTGCCACGAGCGCCTCATGAGCTCGGATGGACCCAGTAGAAAGCTCGTCCTTGAAACGGCCGACGACAATTACCGACGACAGTGACAGCAGTGTTCGCGTGGCGGGACGAGTGTTGCAGTTGAGTCACGCGTTGTAAGTAAGGAGACCAGTTCGGCCGGGCGGTGTTGCCGATGCGAACACCGGAAGAGTATTCTGCCGCGAGCGCCATGGATGTTCGAGGGGCTATGAAGCCATACGTTGGGTATACCGCATCAATCCATTTTCATCGCTCGTCGTTGCGCGGAATTCAAGCGAGCTTGATAGCCCTGCTGCTGCTGCTGTGTCTTCCGTTTGCAAGCTGCACCGCAAAAGCGACGGCGCAGGCAACGGGTGCTCGCGTCTATCTGCTCCGCGGTCTTATGAACGTATTCTCGTTGGGTCTTGATGAAATCGGGACGAAGCTGCAATCACAAGGCATTCCCGTGACGGTTGCCAACTTTGTTTCGTGGTCCTCGCTGGCGGAAGAAGCCGCTGCCGAATACAAAAGCGGCAGAGCGCGAACCATAATTTTGGTCGGGCACTCTGCGGGTGCGACGGTCCTTCCTGACATGGTGGCGCGTTTGAGTCAGCTCGGGGTGCCGGTCAAGCTAGCGATTGGACTCGATTCTACGTTCCGCACAAAGTTGGGGGGCCGCACCGATCGCTACATAAATTTTTACATCGCCAGTGGCGTCGGCGAACCCGTCGCCCGGGCCAAGGATTTCCGAGGCGCACTGGAGAATGTCGATGTGCAGAACATGCCCGGCGTGGGGCACATCTCGATCGACAAGAATCAGGTCATTCAGCGAAATGTGATCAGCGCAATTACCGCCGTGGTGTTCCGCGGCCAGACTTCGGCACCGCACAAACCTTCGCCCCAAATGAGTACGTCCGGGCCTCCCGTGAGTGCGGCCGCCTCCGCCATGAGCCGCGATTAACCCGGTGATCCTCTGATGACACGAAGCCGCTTACCTTGAGATTCGCCACGGCTGGTGAGGGCGACCATGACAACAATCGAGTGCGTCGATCGTCCGCCGTCCGGGTGAAGCGCTGCGATGCGCAAGGGCGGGCGAGAATGGGTGGCGTTTATGACCGATGTTCACCCCGGCGATCCAAATCTCCATACGTTGCGAGTGCTGGGTTCACATCCCAGGCGAGCACAAGGATCATTCAACGGCGCGCGGCGCACCCGTCATCGGACCTGATTCGAAATGTGGTGCGCGATCTCTTCAAGGTCATTCACGCGAATTCCAGAAGGTAAGTGGGCGCACAATGAAGCGCACGTCTCCGCGCTTGCTCGTTCGCGCCAATGATTTGGCTTTTACGGCCTCAGCGTCGTTATTCCTTCGACCGATAGGCGAGCGCACATCGATTATCGTGAACTAGGGCGTGGACTCAAAAGCATTTTCTCTCATTGAGCTTTTCCGGTTTTGACACCGTGCGGATCGGTGAGACGCTTGCTCCTAGTCATGGTGCTGACGCAATCTCTGTTGAAGACGGCGACAACCAAGAAGCTGTCCAGACCACCCTGGTTCCCGCATCGGTTCCCGCACGGGATCGGCACGAAATCCGCAAAATTGGCACGGGTTAGTTAGCGACTCCGCGTCGCTTAAACGATGTTTGCGGCATCCGGAACTGAATGATCAAAAAAGTCGAGGACTTATGATGTTGTTTCGTTCGAGCGTCGCGATTTGCGGCGCGGTAGTTGCGCTTGCCGGTTCATTTAACGTGGCTCGGAGTGAGTTCGTTGCAGTTCATTCAAGCGCCGTCGTCAATGCCGCTTCTGGGGATGCGATTGTTGGCGCAGCATCCACGTACAATCCGTTCCGGCCGGGATGGCGGGAGGGCGGCCCAAACACAGCCTCCGGCGAGCGTTATGATCCCTCTGCCTGGGCGGCGGCCATCAAGATGAGCTTGCGTCAGAAATTTGGTGGCGTTCAATATGGCGAGAGGCCGAAGTACGCCGTGGTTGAGGCTGTCGGCAAAAGGGTCATCGTCAAGATAAATGACGTGGGGCCCCTAACGCCTGGCCGCATCATTGACCTCAATGAGCGTACGATGCGCCATTTCGATCCAAGCCTCCAGCTCGGGGTGATTCATGACGTAAAAGTGAGGCCGCTTGCCGGCGACTATTGGGTTCCCGGACCGGTTGGCTGAACATCGCGCGCGAAAGCGCGGCGGCCTTGCTGGGCATCAGTTCCGAAAAGAGCGTCGCGGAAGAACGGACCTCGCCGAGATGAGCGCTGACTTGCGAAATGAACCGAAAGGCGACATCGGCTCACTCAGAAGCCTACGGATGGCGCAAAGGCGACAGCACAATTCCTCAACGTTCGCTGATCGCCTCCATCAGAGATTGGGGGATTGGTTTGAAGCTCGGGGAATATCTTGCTGCCGCCTTGGTATTCGGTTGTTTAGGTTCGCATGCCGAGGCCGCAGGCATTCAGCTTATCAATGACGGCCCAGCCTTGTCAGGCGCCATATGGTATCCTTGCGCGCGAAAGCCGGAAAACGTGCAGCTCGGTGATCTTGCAGTGGGCGCCGATTTTGGGCTGATGGGTGCAAAGGACTGCCCCCTCACGGGAGCAAAGCTACCGTTGCTTATTTTCTCTCATGGTAGGGATGGGTGGTTCGGCGCGAATCATGACACGGCAGAGGCGCTGGCCGATGGCGGCTTTGTCGTCTCAGCTATCAACCATCCGGGCGATACTTATAGCGACAACTCGCGGCGCAACAGTCTGTCCGTCCTGGCATCACGTCCGGTGGATATGATCCGGTTGCTCAATTTCATGCTGCACGACTGGAAGAACAGGGCGGCGATCGATCCTTGTTCGGTTTCTCTAACGGCGGCTACACCGGCCTCGTGCTGGCCGGAGTGACGCCGGATTTCAGGAGGCTCGCAGAGCGTTGTCAGGAGAAGACAGGAGAGTGTGGGCAACTTCAAAACGGGGAAGTGGCGCCCAACCCGCCACATGATGCGCGTATCAAAGCCGCGGTGATCGTCGATCCGGCCAGTGGAACGTTTACGTCCGATAACCTGGCTGTCATCAAAATTCCCGTCCAGTTCTGGCGATCCGAACGGGGAGGCCCAGGCGTGGGTGACGGTTCGGGCAACGCTCGCGTTGCAAATAGCCTCCCGGGCAAAACTGACATTCATGTAGTGCCGGCCGGCCACTTTACATTCCTGGCACCCTGCTCACCGCAACTCGCGGCCGCCATACCGCGCATTTGTACCGATGATCCGGTCAACTTCGATAGGGCGGCGTTTCACCGCGACTTCAACGCGAGCGTTACACGTTTCTTCCGCGAACGTCTCATTGACGGGCCTCCCTGAGGCAGTCCGATGGAGATTGCCGGACGACCGCTATTGGGTGTCGAGGGCTCGGACCGCCGAGGTATCGTTGGGCGGACAGCGAATACGACCGGTCGCCGGCGCTCCTAGCGGAATTGATCGAAGGCGCTATTCGGACGCTAGCCCCGTGCCCGCCCCAGGTGTGGCCACCCTGCAATTGCCAACTGCGGGACGCTGAAGACGGGATGGCCTTCGATTTTGAAGTTCCACACGGAACGCCACGCCTGCGCTATTGGATCGCCTGGTCCCAGGGTCGGGGAGGGGCTATCGGATGACCCCGGTGCCTAACGCAGGGGAAATCCAGTGCTGATCGGCGGTCTCAATGACATCGGTGGGTTCGACGTTTTCCCACTTGATCCTCGCCGCAGTCAATTTTGAAAACTTTGCCATGACGGCCCGGTCAACAGTATCGTTTCCGTGCTTGTCGCGCAGCGAGAGGTTGCCAATCAGTTGGACGCTCCTGAGCTTGGGGAATCTGCTGAACGCGCCTTGTGCAATTTTTTTTGTTATCTCACCAAAAGCCCGGACCGCGGTTGCCTTGCCAGTTGAGTAAGGCTCCAGCCGGAACTGGACGATCAAGTTTTTGTCGGGATAGCTCACAGTCGCAAAGGTTTGAGAGCCCCGCTCCGAGACCACGCTCTTCGCAAATGCCACTGGGGAGGGTTCGCTAGCCCAGGCGGACCCAGCCGCTATCATGCTGCCGACAACTAGAAGGCGGGCATACATCGTCTTCATCTCGACTGCCTCAAGGAATTTTTGAGCTGCCTCTCCCCTTAAAGGATTTCTCGAGCTTCCCATAGCCTTTCCAATCGGAATTTCTGGTTTCAACTTCACGTTTCCGGCCAAGACACTGAGCTGCCGTTCCCGCGGGTTTTTGCTCACGTGATAGTGTCGCGCGAGATCATGGCTCACAAGCTGGCTGTTTAGACCAGCACACTGGAGCGAAGGAGCGATGCGACAGATCAGAGTAGCGGCGATATTCATGTTGGCATGGATCGGAAGGGCCTTTTCCGACGACGTGATTGGACAGGCTATGGTCATCGACGGCGACACGCTCGAAATCCACGGCACGCGCATTCGCCTCTGGGGCATCGACGCACCGTCGCGGCGCTTCTATTGGCGCCGCGCGGCAGTACTTGAGGACACTCGCTGATCCCTGAGTGTGCTAAGTTGATCCGGCACGATGTCCTGCCTTCATCCCGGAGACCGTTGCACCGTGACCAAAGATCATAGTCCGGCATGGAAGAAGGCAAGCTGTTCCCGCGGTGCCCTCGACGACGCGATAATCATCCCAGTTGTTTTTTTCACCCTCGCCGTAAACAAGACCCTCGGTTTCATTCTTTCGATCCTGATGCGGCTGCTTGATTATGCCTTCCCATTAATAGTGCAGATTATCTGGCTTCCGCTCTTTGCGGCCAGGGTTCTCGGCAATGTCATCATTGGCGTCATCAACGGCGCGTTGCGCTTTCTTCCTCTTTCTGAGACGAAGCGTCGAGAGTGGAGCAGATCGATCCGCCGGAACTGGTCGTGGCTCCGGCGCAAGATCACCTATCGGGCGTTCGAACTAGCTGTGCGTAATGGCTTTGAAAGCGGCATGGCGTGGGTGTTCCGAAGATGCCGGCATCTCACGCCGAACACCGCATTGCTCGTGATCGTGGGCGCGGTACTTTGGCTGCCGATATCTTTCGGGGCTGCAACCGCGATGCACATGATACTATTTGCCAAGCTCACGTCCTGGCCGGCCTGGACGCAACTCTTGCATCCGCTGGCTACCGTGATCGCCAAGAGCAAACTGTTGGTGCTACCGGTATATCCGGCTGCCTGGCCGCAGGCCAAAAAAAATTCGTCGGTTCAGCTCATGCTGAAGAGCTATCAAAGCTTCAAGCTCCTGTATTTCATTAGAAAGGTGGGGGTTCGCTACCGGCAGGCAGAAACAGCCAGCATCGCGGCAGTTGAGAGGCTGGAGCGAACTGCGGGCCTCGCATCGGTGATAAGGTGGCTGCGCGAGGCGCAAGTCGCCAAACATTTAGGGGTCGACAAGCCGACTCAAAAACTGCGCTCGTTCTTCTCGCGATGGTCAATTCAGTTCTCAGCCGAATACTACGAAGCGAAGGAACGGCAAGCTAAGGCCCGCGCCGATTGACTAGCCGGGAGGACCAATCCATGTGATTGACCTGCGCAGAATTGTCCCTGTCAATACCGTTTGCCTGGCGTGAAACTCCTAGACGCTTGTAGGAGCGGTGACTGACGCGATGGAGAGCTTTCGCATCCGTACGCCCGGCGCTGACGTGTTCTGATAGGATGCGTCTGGCGTCCTCTACGGCGCCAAAAGGGTTTGGTGGTCAGGGCTAAGCAGTTCGCGCGCCACTTACAGACAATACGAACAATGGGCACCCGATAAGTGCGTTCCAGAAGCTGGGCGAGGCCACGCCCTGGAAATAGGCGAAGCCGGACTGTCGTTGGTGGACGACGGCGCAAGCCATCGGACGATCGGGGTGGTGCTCGGATGATCTAGCCGCGAATTGACGGGCAGCGAGCCGAAGGAGAGGGCGGAATAAACGCTATGAATGCGTCGGCTGGAGGCAGGTCATGATCAAGGCGCAACGGTTCGACGTCATCTCACCCGAGTTTCACGCAAATACGGATCGTCACCAAAGTTCATTGTAGTTTGGAAATAACTTCAGTGTCGCATCGTATCGCACCGGCACCATCCAGGGCAGCGCTAACCTTAAAATTGCATTTGGAAGGGCCGATGTGTGGCGCACGTATAGATCAATTGGATCGAGTCGGTGCCTCATATGCAGCTTCGGGTCATAGTTTAGGCCGCTGCTCCGAAACCATTTGTATCCTTGGCTGATCCCCCAATTGATCATATCCCGAACGATATAGTGGTAGAGATGCAGATCAAGTGCGACGGTGTAATCAAATCCCACATACTCGGCGTACAGGGAGTCTCCTTGCACCATGCAAAGACAGAAGCTCACCAAGGTATTTCCGCGACGCCACGCGAAGAACCGGACTTTATCGCTCATACGTTGCCCGAGCTGCCGAAAAAACTCCTTGGTGAGCTTCTCAAATTGCATCCTTGAGCGGTCGAACACCTGCACATAGAGCGGATAAATCTCATCGACGAAACTCGCCGCATCGTCGGTGACGCTCAAGCGAATGTCGGTTATGCCGGCCGTTGCCTCGAGCTTCTTGCGCAATTTCCTTCTGGCCGAGCTCCTCAGCGCCTTCTCCATGTAAGCGTCAAAGTTTTCATATCCGATGTCGAGAATCGTCATCGGCATGCTCGGCGCACGCGTGAAGCCGCGTTGCACGAAATGGTGAAGGACATTTCGGTAGCGAGAAGGAAATTCCTTCAGCACGATGAGTTGCGCCTTGAGCGATCTCGCTTGCTCGATTAATCCGTCCGATAAGGTTTCCGCGACGATGTTGGCAGGCAGAGTTTCAGTGGTCGCCAGGTGAGCCTCCCCAGCCGAACAACCAACCATCAAGGTGCGCAGCTTTAAGAAGCGCGGGTAAAATCGTCGGACGAGCGAAATCAAATAAACTCGGTCAGCGCCGAGGCCTTCGACAATATCCTGATCGACGAGGAAGAACGGTTGGATCGCTCGGGCGCGACCTCTGCTATCAACAATCGCAAAATATCCGTGCTCGAACTGATCCCGAAGTGTATCTTCCAGAATCTCGTAATACCGATAATCCTTTCGCTCGTCGGACAAAGTAGAGATCCAGGGTGCACGTCCGCAGATTTCTGCACGCGAAACGGCAGAAATTGAGAACGACTCGCGGCGGGGGCTAGAAGCGCTCGGGCCAATTGGGCTCATCTCTCCACTCCACCAATACTCCTAGAAACTCCCGCGCGAGACGAGGGGAGGGTGAGCACGAGCAGGGCCGTGCCGACAGGGCAGCGTTGTAGGCTGCGTGTCCGCCCATTAAATTGAACATTAATTGAAGGTTCCTCCGCGCCTTGATGCGCTTATTCGCCCGGTAGCTGCGGAAGACTTTGAGCTGCGGGCGCTTCAACCTTCGCGGCGGAACTAGGGTGGCCGCCGCAAAAAAAGCCGCACGGCGTAACGGCCGCGCGGCTTTCTTATTGCGGACGGTTATCCGTGTAGGAGGTGCTCCAATTGCTAATGCAAAGTCACCTCAGGCCACGCTCTGCATTGCGCCGGCTCGGTCTACCTCGGCCCTCTTCATCGATGTTATTCGCTCGCGGAAGCGACCAATCTTGACGAGGCTGTCCTGCTTTTCACTTCCCGGCGGAAGCGTGAGAGCAGTCACCGATAGCTGAGCGAGCAGTTCTTCGAGGTCCAGCAATTCTGTCCATCGAGTTCGTACGTCGGTTTGGCTCATGGTCACCTCGGGCGCCCCGGACTCTCACACCGGCAAAGAAATTCCTGCAGAAATTTCGGCGGCTCGCGCCTTTGATCGTCGCAGCGCTGCCGCAGCTCGCGAGCGACCTCCTCGGAAACGTCACGCGACGTTTTCTCCGCAGAGTCAAAACCGATTACCCGGACGGGGTTGTTGTATTGACCTTCCAACAAATCGTCGACGACACATTCGATCGTGTCTTCCACAGGAGGCATTCGCCATGCAGATGGAGGCGGGGTCGGTCGCTCGCCCGCCGTCGCGGATACGCTACATTGCACAATAAACATTCGGAGTTTCCTGCCACTTTTCTTATCGCCCCCAGCGGCAGGGTTAGATAGCGAACATTGCGTTATATCTCAGTTCAATACTGCACAAAGGAACTTTGCGAACCGAAACGACGGGGTCAGCGGCGGCTTCCGCCGGGCTGATGCCCTGACTTCGTCTCGCTCGTGCTCAACCTCTTCGGCGTCTTTGTCGTCGATGTTCATCAGCTTGTTACTCGCAGCGCCATCAGCATTGAGCAATTCGTCCAGTTTCGCATGGATGGCTTGGGCGTCTCGGTGCTCCGCTCGCTGAATCAGGAGCGTCATGCCCCAGGTCGCCAGGGTAGCGAGCATGTGCTCGTCGAGCCCATGACCGAAAACGAAGCCACGCCAAGACGTACAGGGCAAAACAAAGACAAAGGCGATCGGACGGGCTGTGAGCACGCCGATGTCTGTCAGCCAAGCACGAGGGCTTTTAGTGTCCATCACTCCTCGTCCTGCGCTTCTTCAAGCGGAGCTAGGTGGTGGGCACGGCCTCACCGTCTGAGCGTGCAGCACTGTGAGGAAGGCCGTGCAAGCCGCGCTCGGGGAGACGCGACCCAGTAGCTCAACGCAGCCCTTTCGGGCGTTGTTTTCGTATTATCGCTTCAAAAAGTGCGGAGTCACAAAAGGGGCTCGGTCGCGCCAAGTCTTCAGCGGTAAGCGGGGTATGTAGAAGGTTCCAAGGGCAGTGTTACAAAAAGTGAACGCCCGGCTTAGAAATGCAGCTTCGAGGGCGTTGCGCAGACGTTTTCAACCGTGCCCAACTAGGTGGGCTGGAAGTTTCGTTGACCAGGACGCCCAATGATAAAGGGAAGCGAGAGACCAGGTTTCGGTTTCCAAAGTAACAAAGAGGCTCTCCACGTGCAAAGCCAGGCCGGAGTCGCTTCGAGGCGCGAAGTATACTTTCAGTTTACTGAAAGGGCTGCCCGACTTGCTTCCTCCCGGTTTGTCTGGGCTGGCGTGATGGTCAGTATCGCCGGACCGGCGGCATTACTTTTTCTTTTGAGTCAAAATGAAGCAGGCCCGGTAAACCCGACCGACTGGCCCGCCACACCCTGATCCAGAGGTAGCACCGGTGAGTCTGGTGGCATTGCGCGCTGCGGGCCCGGCGCTGTAATCGCCTTCCATGAGCACCAGATCACGCCAGACTCTCGCCTCATCGGGATGCACCCAAGCGCAAGGCGCAAGGGCGGGTTGGTTTGACGGCGGAGCAGACCAAGCAGACTTCGACGATTCACAGGCGCTATTCGGGCGAGGGTTTTACCCTGCTCCTGCGCATCTACGGGCTGCGCCCGCAAGTCAGGCCAGCCCGCTAACGAATTGAGGTGATCCCGATCGCGCAGTCGCAGCGGCTTGTCTATCGGGATTACCGATTGTTTCGGCCGTTTCGATCCTAACGGTCGGCGAGCGCTTGTGCTTTGCGCCTGTTCTGAGGAAGGTAGTGCCCGCGCCTTAGCGCTGTGCCATCCACTTCTTGCGGCCTTGATGCTTGTGTCTCTTGGCGATCGAGCCGGTCGCATCCCTCCCCGCCTCAATGCGATCGATCTGCTGGCTGATGTGCCACGTGGTCGCGCGGAGCGAGTCGGCGCCGATCTCGCTGTTCGCCAATCCGGCGCGCAGCGAGCCGATCTGCGTTGCGGTATCATCCTGAGCCATGCGGAGCTGGAGCGTCACATTATTCAGCTGGGCGACATTCGACGCGACCTGGGCAGCCGTTTCGCGCCGGTGCGCCTCGTTCGCGTCGGTGGTGGTGCGCAGGTCCGTAAGGCTGATCTCTGCGTTGACGAGGCTCGCCCGGAAACGGGAAAGTTCCTTTAAGGCGTCGCTCTGGCTCTCGCGCAGCTTGGCGGTCTCGGCCTTGACCTGGGCGAGTTCTGCCGTCAGGGCAGCGACGCTCTCCTCAAGCGTCAGGGGAGTTTCTCTGGCGAAGTTGCTGCCAAACTCGTCCAGGGAGAGGCTCAAGTAGGCGACTACTGGGTAACGAGTGGAACCCCGATTTTGTCCGGCGGCGTTGCGGCCAAGCTCGCTCGCCAAGACGGACTGGGTGCCAACGCCCCACAACATCACGCCCGCGCTCGCTGCGACCGCCAGACCGATGGCGACACGGAATGGGGCAGCCGCGCCGCGATGCGGCAAGGCATCTGGCGTCGTTGCTGATTTACGCATGTACAGATCTCCGGTGTTGAATGAAAAAATTTTATGCCCCGCAGGTTGCCAATCTACTAATCCCGCCGGACCTGTTGAAATATTACGCCCACTTACCCATTGCGGGCCGGCTAGCGCAGCGTCAGCACAAAAAAGTGTGCGCGAGCTGCCGCCTTGGTGGCCCTAGCAGCGTCGACTTTGCTTTCCGCCGCGTCGACATGCAGCACGAGACAGTAAAATTTTTGAAAGCCATGGCTCGGGCGCGCAGCCAGGACGCTGGGGGCAACTGGCAAGGTTCTTGCGACAGCCTAGGACCGGACCGGCTGGACTGTGCCAACCCGGAACATTGGAGCTCGAGAATGAAACACCACCACGATCTTAGGTGGAGGACCCTCGATAACGGCTCAAAGGAGGCGGTACAGACAAGCGCCTTAATAAGTGACCTGGATCGCATTGTCCGGATCATTGATGAGGACATAGCCCGCGAAGAAAAGGAGTCCGGCGTATTCAACCGTTCAACCCTGCTTATCCGATGATCGCTACCACGCTGAGGGCGCGCCGGAACAATCTTGCGAACACTATCGCCTCGCTCGAAAGGCGAGTTGCAACTCTGTTGGACCGTACCGACGCGAATAAGATTGCGGATGTCCAACACGTTTATTCTTAAGTCCGAAAGGTCGAGCAACTGAGTTAGCGCGGTAAACTCAGCGTCATTGCTTCGGCTTCTAAGTGCGCCGATCCTGACCAGAGTCATCAACCCGTCCGTTTGAAAAAGTTAATTTCGTGCCAATTGACTCCACTTATATGCGGCGTAGCCTCACGCGCGGATCGCGTACAGGTTTCCCACGCCAGCAGAGCCAGAGCGCGTCGCTCCCGTCAGCGCCAGTCGAAGTGGGCCGGTTCGAGGCGTTTGGTGCACCAGAACGGCGCTGGCAACAGCGTCGTTTCTCCATAGGCGCACGCACCATTTTAATGACCTTGTCGACGTGCCGTTTGCTGGCCTCATTGATGGTTTTGATTTCGGCGTGCTCATGTGAACCACGAAGCGTTTACGAACGAAAGCCTCACGATGATGTACGAGGGCGTTCGTGGCGCACTGTGGGCTGATGACGCCTGGAGAAAGACGATCGCAAGCCTCCATTTGGCGTTCGGCAGACCGCCGATTAGAAGAATCACGCCCCTGAACTTGAGCGGGAAATGCTCAAGCGCGGAATGTTATTCCAGGTGATCGACTGGTCGACTGGTCAGCAGGTCAAACCACGTTCGTCGGTCTGCGTTCATTCAGCGTCTGAAAATCAACTCAGCATAAGCGAACAGAAACCAAAACCAGGCCGCTGCCACGACAACCAAGGTTACCGCGGAAACGATACTGGAGCGATGTTCGTGACCCATCGGCAAACGATATCTCAGCCCTAGGACACCGCAACGAAACTTGCGCATTAAGCTTGATGTCGACGCTGGCGGTTAATTCTGGAACGGCAGGTGCCTTCTTCCAGATAAAGCTGGCCTGAAATCAGCCGGCCTTGATGCCGCACCCCTGACACACGAACACGGGCTGAAGACTTCGAACAGCCGGACACTCAACAATAGCGGCTGTGATCCTGCCTCGGGAAGCGTAGAGCGGAAAACGCGGCTTCATCACCAGAGAAATGATGTTCGACGGATGAAGCGGCTGCCGGGGAGCAGACCACTGGCTGAGCACTGGTGGTCCAAAGCTAGTTTCGCTAGTCGTCGCGATGTGCTTGGACATTAGCCCGGAGCAGGTCGCGCCAGCCTAGCTCTCCAGCTATGTTCAGTGAGGAGTAGATCATGAGCGTCGAGAGTCCGAACGTCAAAGCCATGTGGACGACGATTGAAGTAGATGAAGAGGGTGTTGAAACAGTCCTGATGGTGGAAACTGATCTTGAACTGAATGCTGGGCATCCAGCTTTCGATGCTGCCAAGGTAGATGCCTTGATTGAAGCCGCAACGAGGAGTTTCGCATCCAGCGGGGGGACGATAGATCGCATTCACCTGATTCCAATCAGATGAGAATGACGCCCGCGAGGCACCGAAGTTGAAATGGTCTCGGGGCGAGAAAGCCAACCTTGAGCTTCTTCAAGGGATCTACTTCGGGCATCGCACATGACGGCGATAATACCTGCCGTCCAGCGGTCACTAAGCAACTGCTGCTTTCTACATAACAGCCCGACTATGCCCTCCTATGAGGCAAAGAAAGCCGCCGCCGCAGCGAAGCGCGAGACAAAGACGGATGAGGCCAAGACGCGGGCCGACACTCAGGTGGAGCGTACCGTGGGCGGCCCAGAGCTCGCCTATTGATTGGGGTACTTTGCGTGCGCCGTAACAAGTTTGTGCCAAACAGCCTGAGAACCAGTCCGAGGCTCCCGATGCAATCCTAAATCACGGCGTTTGCCTTGGCGACGCGGGGTCCCATGTTTGAAACTGGATGCTCATGCGGCTCGCCTGAGCCATTTTGGACATGAACAGAGCCGGACATCGGCCAACAACTATGCTATATTGAAGGTTCAATTCCCCAGGCTTCGGGGTGCATCCTTGAGCAGCGAGCACGTAGAGCGGCGACTGGCAGCTATTCTAGCGGCAGATGTCGCAGGCTCATGCCGGTTGATAGGGCTCGACGAAGAAGGGGCCTTGGCGCAACTCAAGGCTCTTCGCAAGACGCTTTTTAATCCCAAGATCAATGATCATCACGGACGGGTCGTGAAGAACACCGGGGACGGCGCCCTCGTTGAGTTCGCCAGCGTGGTCGACGCCCTGCGATGTGCGGACGAAATCCAGCGCAGAGTGGCCGAACAAAATACCAATGTGCCGCAGGACAAACGCATCGAATATCGCATTGGTATTCACGTCGGTGATATTATCATCGAAGAGAATGATATCTTTGGTGATGCGGTCAATGTTGCTGTGCGTCTGGAAGGCATCGCCGAACCGGGGGGCATCTGCATCTCTGACGATGCTCGCCGGCAGGTTCGGGCGAAGATTGGTGTTGATTATGCCGATATGGGTTCTCAGTTCTTGAAGAATATCGCCGACCCAATCCGGGTCTGGCGCGTTCGGGCAAACGGCCTAGCCGCTGCACCAAGCTATCGGCCAGCTTCGCCTGGCGCCGGTGTCGCAGCAGAACCGGCCGGTGAGATACTAAAGCCAAGCACGTCCGAATTGATGGGCGAGCAGGTGACGCTTCTTTCTGCGTCGACCGATCCAGGGCACCAGCTCGTCGGACGCGTTGCCGCACTAGAGACGCTGGAGCGGTTGACGCAGCACATGCGCGCCGGGCGACGACAAATTGCCTTCGTTACAGGTGAGGCCGGTATCGGCAAGACGGCGTTCGTCGAGACCGCGATGGACCGGCTGTCGCAACAAGGTATCAACGTCTTGTGCGGGCGCTGTACCGAAAGATTCGGAACCGACGAAGCCTTTTTGCCGCTGATCGATGCGCTGGTCACTCGCTGTCGTAGCCCAGGCGGACACGAACTGCTGAGTGCCATTCGCACCCATGCGCCAACATGGATGCTGCAGTTACCTGGCATCATCGATGCCACGGAGCACGCCAAGTTCCAGCGCGAATTGTTCGGCGCAACGCGCGAGCGCATGCTCCGCGAATTTTGCGATCTTGTGGAAGCGCTGAGTGCGAGCCGTCCATGGGCCATCGTTCTCGAGGATCTGCACTGGAGCGACTTGGCGACCCTGGACGTGCTCTCTCGTTTCGCACGGAGGACCGGCAAGGCTTCGGTGCTGATCATGGGTACTTATCGACCGGCCGATAGTGTCATTGAGGGCCATCCGATCCGGCGCCTGCATCAGGACTTGGAAATACATCAGGGCTGTGGCGAGTTGCGTCTGGATCGGCTTTCTCGAAACGAAGTCGAGCGTTATCTCGCCGGCCGGTTTGCTGATGATGCATTGGCGTCGACTTTGTCCGGCCCGGTGTTCGAGCGGACCCAGGGTCAGCCGCTGTTCATGGCATCGCTGCTCAAATATTACATCGACCATCACGTCATTATCGAAACGGACCATGGTTGGCAACTCTCGTCCGAGGCCGCCCTAGCTCAAGACAGCGTCCCGAACGAATTGGTCGACATGATCACCTATCAGGTCGCCCGGCTCACGGACCACGAACGGCGCCTGCTCGATATCGCCAGCGTAGCGGGTGGCGAATTTTCTGCCGCTCTGGTGGCAGCCGGCCTGTCGGGTGAACCCGTCGAGATTGAACGTGAACTGGATGCTCTGGCGCGCAAGCATCAGACCATTGTTACGTCCGGTGCATCGGAATGGCCGGATGGAACGTATTCGGGAGTATATGCGTTCCGTCACATTCTCTATCAGAACGTCATCTACCAGCAGCTCGTGCCGGGACAGCGGGTGCAGACGCACCGGCGCTTGGCTAAGCGACTGGAGGAAGCGTATCCCGACCGCACCGAAATCGCCTCAACGCTCGCGCTTCATTTCGAGCTGGGTCGCGACCTTGTAAACGCCTTGCGCTACCTCGGACAAGCGGCCGAGAGTTCTACGAAACGGCTGGGTCACGCGGAAGCTGCCAGCTATCTTACCCGGGCCCTGGGTATTCTCGATCGTCTTCCTACAGTGGATCAGTTGAAGCCGCGTATCGCCCTGTTGCGGCAGCGTAGTTGGGCGCTGCGTTCATGTGGCGACCTCGCGGGCTCGGTTCGTGATCTCACCGAAATGATCGCCTGCACCAGGCAAGCAGGCGAGCTTCGACAGGAGGTCACTGGCCTTCTCGCCGTCAGTCGGTTCTGTCTGCATGCCGATCGAAGCCTCTGCATTGCGGCGACCGAAGAAGCGCTGGCCAGAAGCGAGGCACTTGCGGACGATACCTTCAAAGCCCTGGTGCAAGGCAGCAGCGCCAGCATCAACTTGTATCTCAAAGGATGGCGGGAGCCGGATGCCAAGCTATGCGAGAAGGCTATCGAATTGACGGCCGGCGCGCAGGATCACGCGACCCTGATCCGGCGTTATGGAATCGAGGGCATTCTGGATGCCTGGAGGTCGCGCTACCAGGAGTGTTGCCATTCAGGCACGGAAGGCAAAAGATTGGCACGGCAAGCGGGAGATATCTATGTTTTCGTTCTTTTCAACGTGCTCGAATCGACCGCGCTGCTCTATCTCGGCGAATGGCGCCGATTGCAGAAGGAAACCAACTCGGCGCTCGAAGTGGCAAGCAAGAACGCTAACCGACCGGCAATTGCGTTATGTCGTTTGACCCTCGCATGGCTGCACGTCGAGGCGATGGACTTTGAGGGAGCCCGCGCGCTCTGCGAATCGGTCGACGATGAAATCCTCGGCGAAAATCAGTTTGCTTATTTCTTTCAGCGGGCGGTCTTGGCAAAGGCCTATGTCGGACTGGGCCAGCCTGCGCGCCAACAATTTGACGATGTCCGACGCCGCATGGACCAAGACGGCATACCGCTGGATTTCACGATCTTCACGCCGCTTTATCTATGCCTTGGTGAATATTGTCTACAGATCGGTGACTTCGAGCAGGCCCGCCGATGGGCAATCGAGCTTCGCGACTACGCGGCACCAGCACCCGATAATAATCACTTGGCAATTGCCTATAGCCTGTTGGCCCGAATCGCATTTGGCGCTGGTGATCGAGACGAAGCTGGCGCTCATCTGTCTCGGGCTTTGTCGATTGTCGAAAACGCCGAGTTTCCACTTGCCGCCTGGCGAGTTTATGACACGGCTGCCGAGATCTTCACGAAAACGGGGGATACTGCCGAGGCGGTTAAATACCAAAATCGCTTTGCGAGGGTCCTACGAACCCTTGCGCGCAATTTTGAACCCAGCGATCGCTTGCACCAATCCTTGTTAGATGCTGTGACGACACGTTCGGCCCGATTGGGCCTCGCGATCTAAGCGCAGGCTTCATGCCAGCGAGCCTCTGGTTAAAGCGCCAAGCCTGAAAATCATTTTGCATTGTTGAGTAGCTGCGCCTCCCGAGAGTTGGTTTCGGAGCAGTGCAACTTTTTCACGACGAATAAACAGGCTCATCTCAGCTCCGGCTGTTGAACTTTCAGACCAGGCTGCTCTCTCCGGCTCTGTTGTGCAGTTAGAATGTCGGAGCCCGGACATTCTCCGCAGGACCGACTCGTTGGCGATGCCGCAGGCACACGGCCCCGCGGCGAGCGTTGACGGTGGAACTGCCCGAAGTGGCGCAAGAAAAGCCCAACGCAGCCCCTCGGCGTGATTTGTGATGAGCGCTGCGGCGGAACAGGAGTGACTCGGCTTTGCGCGGTGCTGGGGTTGAACAGGAACAAACGCACCAAATCGCATTTCTAATGATCGTCGCGCCCGAACCCGGAGGCACAACGTGCTCAGATCCGTGATCAAGCTTGCGCTGATAGGAACGTTGGTGATGGCCCCGATGGTGCCACCGCTGCTTACGCATGCCTTTGCGAATAGTGGCGGCGGCGGCGGAGGCGGGGGCGGTGCCGGTGGCGGCGGAGGCGGAGGCGGAGGGGGCGGCGGTGGCGGCGGAGCCGGTGGCGGTGGTGCTGGTGGCGGAGGTGCCGGCGGAGGCGGTGCCGGTGGCGCTGGCGGAGGTGGTGCCGGTGGCGGAGGCGCAGGCGCTGGTGGAGCTGGCGGAGCTGGTGCCGGTGGGGGCGGTAGTGGTGCCGGTGGCGCAGGCGCTGGTGGAGCGGGTGCGGGGGCAGGAGCGGGCGCGGGGGCAGGAGCGGGAGCAGGAGCGGGAGCAGGAGCGGGAGCAGGAGCGGGAGCAGGAGCGGGAGCAGGAGCAGGAGCAGGAGCCGGAGCAGGAGCCGGGGCAGGACCGGGAGCTGGCAGCGCAGGTGGCGTTGGCGGCGGCGGTTATGCTGTCGAATATCCTTACGACCGTGGTACATACGGATCGTATGACCCGAACCCGTTCGGCACGAGAGTATTTCAGATTCAAAGAAGCCGTGAGAGCTGGATTGGTGGGAGCTGGTTTGGTCGCCGCGCTGTTGATCGGTTCCACCAACCCATGCTTCCGTTAGGTCGGGATGTGCGGAGGCACGCGACGCAGCGGCGGGATCTTCAGCGGTCTCACAAGCCGCAGGGGATAAACGATTCACTCAAGTCGCAGGCGGCGCTGCGGAAGATACCGGATGTGCGGAGGCACGCGATGCACCTGCGCGACGTTCAGCGGTCTCACATGGCGCACGGGATAAACGCCTCGCGCAAGCCGCACGAAGCTCTGGGCAAGACGTTGCTTGATTCGCAAACGAGCGATGTTGCGACGGTGGGCCGGCAAAATGGAGATCGCGTGTCCGCTCAGAAGGCGAATGACGTTGCGGCGGCGCGCCGGCAAGCGGTAGATCGGCCGCCGGTCGCTGCTCACAACGGGAATGGTGTCCCGAGGCCGGGCGGGCAAGCGGAAAGTCGCACGTTGGATGCCGCTCAGAACCCGAATGATGTTGCGACCCCAGGCGGGCAAGCGGTGAGATCAAGCTACCAACGCCGGTCAGAACGCGAATGGTGTTGCGAGACCCGAAGAGCAAGCTGTAGTTCCCGCGCCGGATGCCGCTCACAATCCGACTGACGGCGCGACGGCCGCGGGGCAAGCGGAAGATCGCCCGTTGGATGCCGCTCAGAACCCGGATGATGTTGCGATGGCCAGCGGGCAAGCTGTAGATCGCGCGCCGGATGAACTCGAAGCCGCGCCACCATACATCACCCAGCGCGAAGCCAGTCAAACAGTCGGCGTGGCACCGGTAAGTCGCACGGCGGATGCCACTCAAAGCAACCCGCTATCCATCATCGAGCGCAAGCTAACGCCAATAACAAACGTGGCGCTATGGATGGGAATGGTGGTGCCATTAATGGTCGCTGCACTTGGCCTTCTCAGATTCCTGTTTCGCCGCACCTATGCAAAACGCCTGTTGGCTTTTGGGGCAATGCGCCGCCAACCGCCACCCCATTATCTGCGCTTGGTCGAACCATCCCGGCTATCTCGGCACGAGGTCGAAGCCGATCCCGGTGCCGCATCAGCTCTAGAATCCGTGAACAAGGCTATCGGCACAATTGAGCAGGCCGTGGCCGAGATGACTTCTTCAAGACAAGCTCCGCATGCCGGCCGGGCGCTGCACCCGATAGGCAACTTACGACGCGTGGCGTCTGAATAGTTTTGAGGGGGAGAATGCGAGTCAAACAGCGCTCGGAAGCGGTACAGTGTCGGCCCTTCTGACATCGGCCCATGTCATGCCAGCAAATCGAGCTAGAGAAGTTGGTCGCGCCATGCCGCAAATTCGCGTCTTTGTTTAGCTCATCATCAAACACCCTTCGCGAGGCGGCGGCGAGACCAGCTGGGCGAGCGGTTTTCAATTGTAGAAGAACTAGGGCCGCGGACGGGGGCGACGGCACCGCGGGTTCGTCTGTCAGCCGCCGGGGCCATCCCTCATGATGTAGCCCATCAGGTCGCCCACGTTGTGCTCCAAATCCCGGATGATGTCCTTGACGACGTCTCCGATCGAGATCACGCCCACGACCTTGCCCGCGTCCAGCACTGGCAGATGGCGAAAAC
>JBJMTO010000200.1:0-2560 GCA_045811665.1 Bradyrhizobium sp. | reverse complement strand
CTGATGCATGACGACGAATTTTGGATCGATCCCGGCCGCACCCGCGGCGATCGCGCCGGAGCGCGTCGCGAACTGGTTGCCGGAATAGATGTGCAGGATGTCGCCCTTGAACTCCGCGGTGGCGTTCATCGGCTCCAGCGGCGCATGGATGTTGATGCTGGTGGTGTATTCCGCCTCCAGCACCTTGGCCGCGGTACCGAATGCCGCCGCCGTGTCGCCGTCCTTGACAAAAAACAGGCCGGAATCATCGAGCGCTTGCAACCGCTTTGCCTCGTTAAGCAGCGACTCGCTCGACAGCTTGGCATTGGGTCCGCCGTCATAGCTGACCTTCAACGCATCCGCCGCTTTGCGCGCATTCGCATAGGTGTTGGCAACCGCCACTACCCAGCCCGTCGTGGTGCCTGTCTTGTCGTCGAGAATGACGGCCTTGATGAAGCCCGGCACTTTTTTCGCCGCGCTGTCATCGACCGATTTCACGGTAGCGCCATAGCGCACCGGGGGAGTGATCGGCTTGCCGTACACCATGCCCGGCAGCGTGACGTCGATGCCGTATTTGGCAGAGCCGTTGGTCTTGGACGGTATATCGAGCTGCGGCACCGAAACGCCGATCATGGTGTACTGATCGGGGGTCTTCAGCTTGATCGCCTTGAGTTCATCAGGCGTGAAGGTCTTGGTGATCTTGCCGCTTTTGACGATCTCGGCGAATGTCATCGACTTCTTCGATTTCGGAGACGAAATCGCTGAATCCCGGATGACCAGTTCGTCCTTGGAAACGCCCATGGCGGTAGCCGCCGCATCGGCCAATGCGATCCGCCCGGCTGCGCCGGCGCGGCTCATCGCGTCGAAATTCATCATCGTGCTCCAGCTTCCGCCGGTGATCTGCGCGCCGAGCACGGGATCGTTGAACTTCGGATCGTTGGACGCAAGCTGAACCCGCATGTCCTTCCAGTTAGCGCCGAGCTCCTCGCAGATGATCTGCGCCATGGTGGAAGCTATGTGCTGGCCCATGTCGGCCTTGCCGCAGGTCACGGTGACAATCCCGTCCGGCGCGATGGAATACCAGACGCTCGGATCGAAATTACTTGTTGCGGCGAACGCCTGGTCGGCGCCGAGCATTCCGGGGACTCCGGAATAGCCGAGCGCGAGGCCAGCGGCGGCGGTCCCGACGAGGAACGAGCGGCGGCTGAGATCGGCGGACTCGATATCGCTGGTGATTTTCACGTGCGTATTCATGTTGCCCTCCGCTCGGTTCCGGTGGAGGCGGTGCGCATTTCGGATGCCGCGCGCATGATCGCCTTCTGAATGCGCGAATAGGTCATGCAACGGCAGAGATTGCCGTCCATGTGCGCCACCACTTCTTCCTTGGTCGGGTTGGCGTTCTTGGCGAGTAGCGCCGCCGCCTGCATGATCTGCCCGGACTGGCAGTAGCCGCATTGCGGGACTTGCTCGGCGATCCATGCCTTCTGCAACGGATGGTCGTTTTTCGTGCTGAGGCCTTCGATAGTGGTGATCTTTTTGCCAGTGACGTCGCTCAGCGAAGTCTGGCAGGAGCGCACCGCTTCACCGTTGACGTGAACCGTGCAGGCGCCGCACAAGCCGGCGCCGCAGCCGAACTTTGTGCCGGTCATCTGCAATTGCTCGCGGATGGCCCAGAGCAGCGGCGTGTCGGGAGCCGCCTCGACGGACATACTCCGTCCATTGATGTTGAGATTAGGCATGGTCTCTTCCCCTGCCGGTGCATGATGCCACTTACGGCGGCAACTCACTTTATAGGATGGCTGACACCCACCGGACCGGTGCCGACCTTGCGCGCGAGAATGATCGCGTTCCAATCTGGAGGCAATGCCGGAATCGACGGACAGAATAAAATTGCGACATGTACGTTGTGCGTTGCGGCAGCAATGTTGTCGTGAATTTGCCGTTGGTTTTCCGCCTCACCCGCAGGGCAACGGATCGATGCCGGCTAGGGCTGGCAATTCCCTTCGGTCGTTGGATCGCGGGTCATAACGTGCCACAAGGCTGTTTCGGAAATCGCCAGGGAACGTCCAGGGACTCGTAATGCCAAAACTCGACCGCGAGGGGGTAAAACTTCACTACGAGATCCATGGAAGCGGGCCCGCGCTGCTACTAACCCACGGTTATTCCTCGACATCGGCGATGTGGAAGGGCCAGATCGAGGCGTTGTCGAAAGATTACCAGCTTGTCTTGTGGGACATGCGGGGCCACGGCCAGTCCGATTACCCCGACGACCCGGCGGCCTATAGCGAGGCGCTGACCGTTGCCGACATGGCCGCACTGCTGGACGAAATCGGGGCGGAGAGCGCCATCGTCGGCGGACTTTCGTTGGGGGGTTACATGTCGCTCGCCTTTTACCGCGCCTACCCCGAGCGCGTGCGCGCGCTTCTGATCATCGATACCGGACCCGGCTTCAAGAATGACGACGCCCGCGACGCCTGGAACAAGCGTTCGCATGAAACCGGCGACCGCTTCGAGCGCGAAGGACTAGCGGTCCTGCAATCCTTGAGCCGTGAGCGCTCGACGGTCAGCCATCGCGACGCTT
>JBJMTO010000199.1:0-17918 GCA_045811665.1 Bradyrhizobium sp. | reverse complement strand
AAACTGCCCCGGCATGGAACAGTCTTAATCTCTCCGTACAACCTTAGCTAGAACGCGGTCTCATTGGTCCTGAAACGCCCACCAGTCAACGCTTGAAGTCAACCTTTGTTCTTCCCCGGAAGCGCTCCAACATTCTGCGTTTCGATACACAGCACAAGCAGCCGGCAGACGATATATGCGCGCCCGAGAAGCGATCAGGGCAAGCCGGGCAACTCGCGACAAACTGACTTCAAAGCACCAGCTTTGCAACCGATTGCGCGCTTTTGCCACGCGGTTTTGAGTTTGTCTGTCACCGACAGGCAACGGTTCGAAGCTTCTCCGACTCTGTTGTCGCCACAATTTCCTCCTGGTTAGTCGGCGTCCTCCTTGCCCCGACCGGCTGAATCGTCGGCGGCAGCTTCATCCAGTTTGCGGTAGAGTGTCGAGCGCCCGATTTTCAAGCGGCGCGCAACCTCGGACATCTGCCCGCGATAGTGCGAGATGGCGAAGCGGATGATTTCACTCTCGAGTTCTTCGAGAGGCCGCATCTCTCCAGAGATCGCCAGCATTGACAGCATTCCCGAGGATGGAACCGGCGCGACAGGTATTTCAATACCAGAGCCTACGGCAGGCACGATAGAATGAAAGGCAGGCGGAATGACCAGCGGTTCGCTGTGCTCGCCCGTGACCGCCGTCGGTGCGGATTGACCGGCAGCTTGCGGAAAATCCGCCAGCCCAAGCTCGTCATGATCGCTCATCACCACGGCACGGTAGACGGCGTTCTCGAGTTGCCGGATGTTTCCGGGCCATTCAAGTCGTGTAAGTTGAGCCATGGCTTCGCCGCTGATGGCGGTGATGTGTCGGTTTTCTTCGGCGCAAAACCTCGCCAGGAAGTGCCGGAGCAGGTGCGGTATGTCTTCGCGCCGCATCCGAAGCGCGGGAATTGTCAGCGGCAGAACATGCAGGCGATAGAACAGGTCTTCGCGAAATTGTCCGGCTTTGACACGATCCAGCAGCTTGCGGTTGGTCGCTGAAACAATCCGTACATCCACCTTTACCGGCTTGCGCCCACCAACCGCCTCGACTGCGCCTTCCTGAAGTGCACGAAGCAGCTTTACCTGTGCTGTAAGTGGCAGTTCGCTGACTTCATCCAGGAAAAGCGTGCCGCCGGAGGCCTCGACGAATTTACCCGCGTGGCGCTCGGTTGCTCCGGTAAAGGCGCCCTTCTCGTGACCGAATAGAATCGATTCCACCAGATTGTCCGGGATCGCGCCGCAATTCACAGCGACAAAAGGCTTTGACTTACGATCACCGGTGCCATGGATGGCGCGGGCGAACAGCTCCTTGCCGACCCCCGATTCCCCTTCGATCAGCACCGGTATGGTTGACCCTGAGGCTTTTTGGGCGGTGCGCAGCACACCCGCCATCGTTTCGCTGCGGGTGATGATATCAGCAAACGTCAAGCGGCCTTCGCGGCTGTGGCGGATACGCTGCAGCTCGCCCTTGAGCGCGCTGGCATTGAGAGCGTTGCGCAACGACACCTGCAGCCGCTCGAGACCGACGGGCTTCACGACGAAGTCCTGGGCTCCCGCGCGCATCGCGGAGACGACGTTGTCGATACCGCCGTGGGCGGTCTGCACGATCACGGGAATAGTGAGACCGGCCTCGCGGATTTTGGCCAGCACGCCCATGCCGTCCAGGCCCGGCATGACCAGGTCCAGTACCATCGCATCCACTCCGGGCGCATCCGCCCCGGTCAGCGCGGCGACCGCCGCATCGCCGCTGTCGACAACGATGGTTTGGTAGCCGCACTTCTGCACCATGTTTTCGACCAGCCGCCGTTGTACCGCGTCATCGTCGGCGATCAAAATGCTGGCAGCCATGGCTTTCCCCGCGCACTACAACTATCTGTCTCGAATCGGGGCACTCTCGCCGATGCCGATTAACGCCCCCTTAAACGCCGCCCTCGCTCCCTCACCCCTCAGCCATTCCGACCAGGACAGGTTTCGAACCAGATGATCGCGCGCTCCAGATCCGCTCTCCGCAAGCCGACCGAACACCGCAAGCCCAACGGAAAAAAAGCCGACGTCAAACTCAAGACAGCAAGCTTGCCCGAATGGAATCTGGCCGATCTCTACTCTGGCATTGACGCCCCCGAAGTCGCGCGCGACCTCGCAAGGCTGGGCGTTGAATGCGTCGGGTTTGAGACCGACTACAAGGGCAAGCTCGCTGAACAAACTGCGAAGGAGGGTGGCGAGTGGCTCGCGCAAGCGATCAGGCGCTATGAGGCCCTTGACGATCTCGCGGGACGTCTTGGCTCCTACGCCGGATTGGTCCACGCCGGCGACAGCGTCGATCCCGCGATCACCAAATTCTACGGCGATGTCTCCGAGCGGCTGAACAACGCGTCGGTGCATCTACTGTTCTTCGCGCTCGAACTCAACCGGGTCGACGATGCCGTGCTCGAACGGGCAATGCAGACGCGTGAACTTCTGCATTACCGGCCCTGGATTGAGGATCTGCGCAAAGACAAGCCGTATCAGCTCGAGGACCGCATCGAGCAACTTTTCCATGAGAAGTCCCAGAGCGGTTATTCGGCCTGGAACCGGCTGTTCGACCAGACGATCTCGGCATTGCGCTTCAAGGTCGGCCGCCAGGAGCTGGCGATCGAGCCGACCTTGAGTTTGCTGCAGGATCGCGAGGGCGAAAAGCGCAAGGCGGCGGCGCAGGCGCTCGCCAAAACATTCAAGGCCAACGAACGAACGTTTGCGCTGATCACCAATACTCTCGCCAAGGACAAGGAGATTTCCGACCGCTGGCGGGGATTCCAGGACGTCGCGGATTCGCGCCACCTGAACAATCGCGTCGAACGCGAGGTCGTCGATGCGCTGGTCGGTTCGGTCCGGGCAGCCTATCCCCGGCTGTCACATCGCTATTACGAGCTGAAGGCACGGTGGTTCAAAAAGAGAAAGCTTCCGCATTGGGACCGCAACGCGCCGTTGCCGTTTGCCAATAAGGCCAGCATTGCCTGGCCGGATGCGAGGAACATGGTGCTGACCGCATACCGCGGATTCTCGCCCGAGATGGCCAGCATCGCCGAGCGCTTTTTCACGGACCGGTGGATCGATGCGCCAGTGCGGCCCGGCAAGGCTCCAGGCGCGTTCTCGCACCCGACGACGCCGTCGGCGCATCCGTATGTGCTGATGAACTATCAAGGCAAGCCGCGCGACGTGATGACGCTCGCCCACGAGCTCGGCCATGGCGTCCATCAAGTGCTGGCCGCGAAGAACGGCGCGCTGATGGCGCCGACGCCGCTGACCCTTGCGGAGACCGCCAGCGTGTTCGGCGAGATGCTGACGTTCAAGCGGTTGTTGGCTGAGACCGGTAGCGTCAAGCAGCGACAAGCGCTGCTGGCCGGCAAAGTGGAGGACATGATCAACACGGTGGTGCGGCAGATCGCGTTCTACACATTCGAGCGCGCCATCCATACCGAACGGCGCAATGGCGAGTTGACCGCCCAGCGCATTGGCGAGATTTGGCTCAGCGTGCAGGGGGAGAGCCTGGGTCCCGCCATCGACATTCGTCCGGGCTACGAGAACTTTTGGATGTACATCCCGCATTTCATTCATTCGCCGTTCTATGTCTATGCCTATGCGTTCGGCGATTGCCTGGTGAACTCCTTGTACGCGGTCTATGAAAATTCCCAGGCCGGGTTCGCCGAGCGCTACTTGGCGATGCTCGCGGCCGGCGGCACCAAGCATTATTCCGAACTACTGAAGCCGTTCGGACTGGATGCCAGGGATCCCAAATTCTGGGACGGTGGGCTGTCTGTGATCGCAGGAATGATCGACGAACTGGAAGCCCTGTCCTGAGCGCGGCCCGGGTAGCGGAGGGGGTGCAATCAACCGCGGGCAAACAACGCAGTGCCGTTGCTCTCCCGGTAGGATTGCGGTAATTCCACGATAGATAAAGAGCATTGACCGGAGACACCGATGGCGGAGCATAATCATAATGAGGTGGCCTACACGACGGCCGAGGGCAACGATTATGCAGCCCATGAGCAGACCTATGAAGGCTTCATCATGCTCGTGAAGTATGGCACGGCTGCCGTCATCTTGATCGTCGCCATGATGGGCCTGTTTCTGACCTGATCGCCCGCCTCTTGGGCCGGCGCCCGTGGCGTTCAAAAAATGTAACGCCTCCGCCTACAAACCGGTATCCATCCTTGCGGGATAAGCGCTAGTTTGCTCGCACGCGTGCACCTCGCGCCGCCGGAGGCCTTATGAAGATTGCCGTTGCCAAGGAAATCGATCCCTCCGAACCCCGGGTCGCGGCGTCGCCTGATACCGTGAAGAAGTTCAGGGCACTTGGGGTCGATATCGCCGTCGAGCCGGGCGCGGGGGTGAAGTCCGGCTTGCCGGATTCGGAATTCACGGCGGCGGGCGCCAGCGTCAGCGCCGATGCGCTCAAGGACGCCGACATCATCATCAAGGTGAAGCGGCCCGAGGCTTCGGAGCTCGCCAACTACAAGCGCGGCGCGCTGGTGATCGCCATCATGGATCCGTATGGCAACGAGGCCGCGCTAAAGGCGATGGCGGAGGCGGGCATTTCGGCCTTTGCGATGGAATTGATGCCGCGCATCACGCGCGCGCAGGTGATGGACGTGTTATCGAGCCAGGCTAATCTCGCCGGCTACCGTGCGGTGATTGAGGCTGCGGAAGCCTTCGGCCGGGCCTTTCCCATGATGATGACGGCCGCGGGCACCATCCCGGCAGCAAAAGTATTCGTGATGGGTGTCGGGGTCGCGGGCCTGCAGGCGATCGCGACCGCGCGGCGGCTGGGGGCGGTCGTGACCGCGACCGACGTCCGGCCGGCGGTCAAGGAGCAGGTCGAAAGTCTCGGCGCCAAATTCCTCGCGGTCGAAGATGAAGAATTCAAGCAGGCCGAAACCGCCGGCGGCTATGCGAAGGAGATGTCGAAAGAGTATCAGGCCAAACAGGCCGCGCTTACCGCCGAGCACATCAAGAAGCAGGACATCATCATCACCACCGCGCTGATTCCGGGTCGGCCCGCGCCACGCCTGGTAACCGCTGCAATGGTGAAGTCGATGAAGCCCGGTTCGGTGCTGGTCGATCTCGCGGTGGAGCGGGGCGGCAACGTCGAGGGCGCCAAGCCCGGCGAGGTCGCCGAAGTCGGCGGCATCAAGATCGTGGGCTTCACGAACGTCGCTGGGCGCGTCGCAGCCTCGGCGTCCAGCCTCTACGCGCGCAATCTGTTTTCGTTTATCGAGACGCTGGTCGACAAAGCGACAAAGGCGCTGGCCGTGAAGTGGGACGACGAACTGGTCCAGGCCACCGCGCTGACCAGGGACGGCGCGGTCATTCATCCGAACTTCCAGCCAAAGACATAAAGGAGAGCCGCCATGGATCATGTCGCGCAGGCCGTCGATCCCTTCGTGTTCCGGCTATCGATTTTCGTACTTGCCGTGTTCGTCGGCTATTTCGTGGTGTGGTCGGTGACGCCGGCGCTGCATACCCCGCTGATGTCGGTGACCAACGCGATCTCTTCGGTGATCGTGGTTGGTGCGCTGCTGGCAGTCGGTGTCGCGCTGGTCGGCAGCGGTGGAGCCTGGGCGCGCGGTTTTGGATTCATCGCGCTCATCTTTGCCAGCGTAAATATCTTCGGCGGGTTCCTGGTCACCCAGCGCATGTTGGGAATGTACAAGAAGAAAATCAAATGAAGGGCGTGATGATCCATTACAGGATGTGCCCCGCGAACCCGGGGCATCCAGTACGCCGCGACCGTGCGTCCATTCACGATCAATTCGGATTACTGGATCACCCGCTACCGCGGATGATGACAGAAGAGAGGGTTCGTCGATGAACGCCAATCTTGCCGCAGTTCTATACCTTGTAGCGGGGGTCCTGTTCATCCTGTCGCTCCGGGGCCTTTCCAGCCCGGCGTCCTCCAGGCAGGGCAACTTCTTTGGCATGATCGGCATGGCCATCGCGGTGGTGACCACGCTCGCCGCCCGTCCGCCTGCCGATGGGCTCGGCTGGGTGCTGGTGATCCTCGGCGTAGCGATCGGCGGCTCCATCGGCGCCGTCATCGCACGCAAGGTGCCGATGACGTCAATGCCGGAATTGGTGGCAGCATTCCACTCTCTGGTGGGCATGGCCGCGGTGCTGGTGGCAGCCGGTGCGTTCTACGCTCCGGAGGCGTTCGATATCGGCACCCCCGGCCACATCCATCCCCAGAGCCTGGTTGAAATGTCGCTCGGCGTAGCGATCGGTGCGCTCACCTTCACGGGCTCGGTGATTGCATTCGCGAAATTGTCAGGGCGGATGAGCGGCGCGCCGATCATTCTGCCGGCCCGGCATGTGATCAACATCGTTCTCGGCCTTGCGCTTGTGTTCTTCATCGTGCGGCTGGTGCTCACGGGCGGGGCGCTCGAGTTCTGGCTGATCACCATCCTCGCACTGGCGCTCGGCGCGCTCCTGATCATTCCGATCGGAGGCGCCGACATGCCGGTCGTGATCTCGATGCTCAATTCCTACTCCGGTTGGGCTGCGGCGGGGATCGGCTTTACCCTCGGTAACTCGGCGCTGATCATCACTGGCGCGCTGGTTGGGTCCTCCGGCGCGATCCTGTCCTACATCATGTGCCACGCGATGAACCGCTCCTTCATTTCCGTCATCCTGGGCGGCTTCGGTGGCGAGACCGCTGCGGCGGCCGGGGCGGGGGCTGAAGCGCGTCCGGTGAAGCTCGGCTCCGCCGACGATGCGGCCTTCATCATGAAGAACGCACAGAAGGTCATCATCGTGCCCGGCTACGGCATGGCCGTGGCACAGGCGCAGCACGCGTTGCGAGAGCTCGCCGACAATCTCAAGAAGGAAGGCGTCGAGGTGAAGTACGCGATTCACCCTGTCGCCGGGCGCATGCCCGGCCATATGAACGTGCTGCTTGCCGAAGCCAACGTGCCCTATGACGAGGTGTTCGAACTCGAGGACATCAATTCGGAATTCGCCCAGACCGACATCGCCTTCGTGATCGGCGCCAATGACGTCACCAATCCGGCAGCGGAGGATGATCCGAAGTCGCCGATCTACGGGATGCCGGTGCTGCAGGTCTGGAAAGCAGGCACCGTGATGTTCATCAAGCGCTCGCTCGCCTCCGGCTATGCCGGCATCGACAATCCATTGTTCTACCGTGACAACACCATGATGCTGCTAGGCGACGCCAAGAAGATGACCGAGAGCATCGTCAAGGGGATGTGACGCCTACTGCGACGCATGATGAACCTGCTCAAATGGCTCATCGTTATCATGGCGTTCGGCTATCTCGTTGCTGTCGTCGTGGTGTTTTTCTCGCAGCGCTCTTTTCTGTTTCCTATCCCGCAACAGCTGCGAACCGCGCCCGGCGCCGCCGGATTTCCGGAAGCCGAAGAGCATGTGCTGACCACCGCCGATGGCGAGAAGGTCATTGTCTGGCATGTGCCGGCAAAGCCGGGGCGCGCGGTCGTGCTTTACTTCCCGGGGAACGGAGACTACCTCGCGGCGCGAGTTGGACGGCTGCGGGCGGTGACGTCGGACGGCACCGGGCTCGTCGCGTTGTCATATCGAGGCTATGCCGGGTCCACGGGAACGCCGAGCGAGCAGGGCCTGCTAGCGGATGCGGGTGCAGCCTACACCTTCACAGCCGCACGATACGCGGCCGATCGCATTGTGGTCTGGGGCTTCTCGCTGGGCAGCGGTGTCGCCGTCGCAATGGCTGCGGATCATCCCCTCGGCAAAGTCATCCTCGAGGCGCCCTATACGTCGATCGTGGACGTCGCAGCCACCGTATTTCCGGCGATGCCTGTGCGCTGGTTGGCCAGGGATCCGTTTCGCTCCGACCAGCGCGTTTCGCGTGTCAGCGCTCCCCTGCTAATCATGCACGGCGCAAAGGACGCCGTCATCGCCCTAAGTTTCGGCGAGCGGTTGTTTGCCCTCGCCCCTGGACCGAAGAAATTCGTGCGGTTTCCAGAAGGCGGCCACGATGATCTGGATGATCACGGCGCCATGGAAATCGCCCGAGCGTTCATGGACGCATCCAGCTTTTGCGCTACGACTGCCGATCAGTGCTAAGTTAAGCGATGCGTGCGCGAGGCGTCACATTAGCTAGCTTGACCGGGGTATTCATGCCGCAGCACGCGCACGCAGCGCCCGTGCTTGATGGCGCCACGATGAACTGGCCGTTTGCGATGCCGTTCGTGGGGCTGCTGCTGTCCATCGCAATCGGGCCGTTGCTGTTTCCGAACCTCTGGCACCGGCACTATGGCAAGATCGCGACCGCTTGGTCCTTGCTCGCGCTTGTCTCGATGGCTTGGTTTGGCGGCATCGCAGCTGCGGGTACGACCTTCGTACACGCAATGTTGGCCGAATATCTGAGCTTCATGGTGCTCCTCTTTGGGCTCTACACGGTCGCAGGCGGGATCCTGGTCTCTGGCGATATCAGCGGAACGCCTCGCAACAACCTCGCCATCCTTGCGCTCGGCACGGCGATGGCCAGCATCGTCGGGACCACAGGCGCATCGATGATCCTGATCCAGCCGCTGATCCGCGCCAACATCTCCCGCCGGCACAGCACGCACGTAATCATCTTCTTCATCATTCTGGTCGGCAATGTCGGTGGGGCGCTCAGTCCGCTAGGCGATCCGCCGCTGCTCGTCGGCTTCCTGCATGGTGTCGATTTCCTTTGGACCGCTCGGAACCTCTGGATGCAGACCTCGCTTGTGGCGGCGCTGCTATTGGTGATGTTCTTCGCCGTGGATTGGTGGCTCTCGCGCGCCGACCCTATTAGCCCATCGACGCACCCGATCAGAGTTCAGGGTCTGATCAACGCGCCGCTGCTCGCCGCCATCATCGGAAGCATTCTGCTTTCGGCCACCTGGAACCCCGGAATTGTGGTGGATGTTTTCGGCACAGAGCTGAAATTGCAGAACCTGGTGCGTGATGCGCTTATCGTGGTGATCGCGCTACTTTCATTGTTGCTCACGCCAGATGAACACCGCGAGGCGAACGGGTTCAGTTGGGAGCCGATCAGGGAAGTCGCCAAGCTCTTCGCCGCAATATTTACGGCAATTATCCCGGTGGTTGCGATGCTTGCCGCTGGCCGGAACGGTAGTTTCGCGTGGCTGCTATCCGCCGTGACCGCGCGCGATGGGAGCCCTCACGAAGTCGCCTACTTCTGGTACACCGGGCTTCTGTCGGCCTTCCTCGACAATGCTCCCACTTACCTCTTATTTTTTGAACTTGCGGGCGGCGACGCGCGCGAGTTGATGGGCCCGCTCTCCGGCACGCTGGCTGCGATTTCGATGGGCGCGGTCTACATGGGTGCGCTGACGTATATCGGAAACGCACCCAACCTGATGGTCGCAGCGATCGCAAACCAGCGGGGCATTCAGATGCCGAGCTTCTTTGGGTACATGATGTGGGCGTCGGCGATTTTGGTACCATTGTTTCTGTTGCTTACATTCCTGCCGGTTGCGCCTGTTCTCAGACTCCATTGACTGTTGTATACACCTCGAAATTGTCCATCTGGCCGAAACTGGAGACCACGACGATGATCAGCGCCAAATCGGAAGTCCAGGTTGACAGCCCGGAGGTCCGGGTTACCGAGTGGCGGCTTGCGCCAGGCAGCGCGACTGGACATCACACCCACGAGATGGATTACGTCATCGTTCCCGTCACCTCAGGCGAGATGACGATCGTCGCGCCGGGCGGAGAGCGGTCAAAGGCCCAGCTTGGGGTGGGCAAATCCTACTTCCGCAAAGCGGGCGTCGAACATGACGTGCTCAACGAGACTGCGAACGAGATTGTGTTCCTGGAAATCGAACTGAAACCATAGCGGCGGCGCTTGACCCTTTGCCACCGATCGGTCGCAGTTGGTCCCTTAATGCGCCTCAAAGTTTCCGCAACAAACCGACTCGGGAGTTGTCGGCATGCTGAAATACGTTCGTAAATTTACGGTGGACATACTGCCCTCGATCGCTGCGACCATCATCGGGGCGTACATTGTCAACCACTACATCGTTGCCAAGCCGTCTGCCAATGCTCCAGCCGGCCTCGCGGCATCCACAGCCGACCCAAAGAAGGCCGAGGTCAAAAACGACGCGAAGCCTTCGGACCCTGCAGCAATCGTCAGCAACGTTCCCGAGGCCGGAGTAAAGCCGCGCGGGCTGTTGGAAAAGCCCCTGACCGAGAAGACAACCGGGGAAAAGCCCGCTCTCGTGGAAAAGCCCCCCGAGAAATCCACCGACAAGTCATCCGAAACGGCGAGCATTCCGACGCAGACACGTCGTCACCAGCCAAGTCCACGCGAGAGGACGAAGCCTGTCGCAATGCCTAGCCAGCCTTCCCCGCCGGCTGTGACTGTGGCGCCCGTCATCGTGGCGCCCAGCATTGCGGTGCCGAGCATCGCACCCGCGACCGAGGCTGCTAATGCGCCGGACGACCATCGTGATGCCAACGAACTGGCGCGCGCCGCTATCGAGCGGCTGCGCAGCGCCGAGGGTTCGCCCCGCGCCAAGGAGCCGGCTCGCGCGCCCGAACCGACGGGTCTCGTAGCCGTGCAGCCAGCGGCGCCATCTCCGTTGGTGAGGTCATTGCCTCCTGCTGTGGTGGTCTCCACGCCAGCAGCCGAGACATTGCCCGGCACGGTCGGCATCGACAATTCCCGTCGCCCGAGTCCACCGGCTGACATTCCAGCCGGGTCATCGCTCCAACCGCCACTCGATCTGCGCGCGGAGGCGCAGCCGCCGAGACGGGAGCACTCCAGCGTCGCCGAGGAGATGCTGCTGGCGGCCAAGTCGGTCTTCCACTCGGTGTTGCCCAAATAGGTCAGAGTGGGCGAACGCTATCCTGGCTTGCCGCCGACGCGCGCAAAGCCGCTGCGAGCGGCTTCGTCTTTGGGGCGCAGATTGATGGCGCGACTGTACGATTCGGCGGCCTTGGGCTTGTCGCCCAAACGCTCATAAGCAAGGCCGCGCGCGGCCCAGATTTCCCCGTTCTGCGGCTCGGCCTGGACGGCCTCGTCGAGATCGGCGACGGCTTCCTTGATTCTATTGAGCACGAGATAACTGGTTGCGCGTCCGAGCAGCGGCTCGGCCTGCTGTGGCCTCAATCCATTGGCCGCGCTGAAATCCGCAATTGCCGATTGATGCAGCTTCTCGCCCTGATAAAGCAATCCGCGCCCGTACAGGGCCTGCGCGTTGTTCGGGTCGCTTTCCAGGGCGTGATCGAACTCGGCCAACGCTTCCTTGGTTTTGCCGGACCTGGCCAGTCCTTGGGCGCGTATGGTCGCAGCCTCCGCCTCCGCGACGTTGGTTGTGGCCGGAGCGGCCCGTGGAGCGGCTGTCTGTTCCGGCGCCGTCGTCAACGACCCCAGATCGAATGAGCAACCGCAGAGGATCGAGCCAATCGCCATCGTTAGTGCGGAGGCCAGCCGGCGGCTGCGGCGCGAAGCTCCGGACAAGCGATCGGAAACCGGATTGGCCATAGATGCTGAATGCTCGCGGGGCTTGTGCGGACATTGTTAGCTTGCCATGCCGCGAAATGCATCGATGAAAAACACTCATTCCAAAAAGAACGTTGCAAAACACGAACCGGGAAATAAAAACGCGGGCACAGGGCCCGCGTCCTCGAATCTATAATAATACAAGTTTCGGATCAGCGCGGGCCGCGCGGGCCCCCACCGGGACCGCCCCGACCGCCAGCGCCACCGCGCTCCGCGCCGGGGCCAGCGCCGAAAACCGGCTTCGGCTTCATCGGCAACAGTCCTTCGCGCTGCAGCTTCTTGCGCGCGAGCTTGCGCGCGCGGCGAACGGCTTCGGCCTTTTCACGGGCCTTCTTTTCGGAAGGCTTTTCATAGTGACCGCGGAGCTTCATCTCGCGGAAGATACCCTCGCGCTGCATCTTCTTCTTCAGCGCCTTGAGGGCTTGGTCGACATTGTTATCGCGAACGAGAACCTGCACGCGGCATCCTCTTCAGATTGATCGGATCAGAATTGATGAAGCAAACGGCTGGCGAAACGCCCGCCCTTAAGCTTGAGCGCGCGGATGTATCAGACAAACCGGACAATGTCCACCGGCGTGAAGCCAATTGCCCCGGCTTGGCGGGGCACAATCGGGTACGGATCAAGTGTTTTTTGGCGGGATTGCGACTTGCGTGACATGGCCCATCTTGCGGCCAGGCCGCGGCGCTCCCTTGCCGTAGAGGTGCACGGTGGCGCCGGGAACGGTCAGCCAGCGCTCGTAATCGGCAACATCGGCTCCGATGAGGTTGGTCATGGTGACCTGGCCGTGGCGAACAGGTTTGGCAAGCGGCCACCCCGCAATGGCGCGGATATGCTGTTCGAATTGCGAGATCGTGGCTCCGTCGAGGGTCCAATGGCCGGAATTGTGTACCCGCGGAGCGATCTCGTTGACCAGGAGCTCCGTACGGCCGGCGCGTTGCACCACGAACATCTCCACTGCGAGCACCCCGACATAATCGAGCGCGCTGGCGATCTTCTGCGCCACAGCGCGCGCCTGCGCGGCCACGTCCTCCGGTATGTCGGCGGGCGCGCGGGAGATTTTCAGGATGTGATCGCGGTGCTCGTTTTCGGTGACATCGAAGCATTCGACATGGCCGTCGGCCGAACGTGCCGCAATCACCGAGACCTCCCGCTCGAACGGGATGAAAGCCTCGACAATCGCGGATCTGGTGCCGAGATCTCGCCAGATCTCATCCGGATCATCGCCCTCTCGGATAATCGCCTGCCCCTTGCCGTCGTAACCGAAGCGGCGGGTCTTGAGCACGGCCGGCAGACCGATGCTCCCCACCGCTGCCCGCAGGGTCGCGGCCGAGGATACGGCGGCGTAATCTGCAGTGCCGATTCCAAGCCGCTTTACGAAATCCTTTTCGGCCAGCCGATCTTGGGTCGTTTCCAGAATCTTCCTGTCGGGCAGCACGGGACGACGGGCTCCCAGGATCATGGTGGCGGCAGCCGGCACGTTCTCGAATTCATAGGTGATGATGTCCACGTCGTTGGCGAACAGTTCCAGCGCCTCGACATCCGCATACTCCGCGCAAGTCCCGTTCAGCACGACGTCGAAGGCCGGCGAGTCCGGATCAGGCGAAAACACTTGGCATCGCAACCCGAGCCTTGCGGCGGCGGTGGCGAGCATCCGGCCCAATTGTCCGCCCCCGAGAATTCCGATGGTGTCGCCGGGCTTGAGCTTCAGGTCATGTGGAGCCGTCACGCAGAACCCTCCGGGCGTTCGCTCACGGCCTCGGTCTGTGCCGCGCGCCAGGCGGCAAGCCGGTTGGCGAGCGCCGGGTCGTTCAGCGCGAGCACGCTTGCCGCGAGCAGCGCGGCGTTGATCGCCCCCGGTTTGCCGATCGCGAGCGTCCCAACCGGGACGCCTGCGGGCATCTGCACGATGGAATAGAGCGAATCCACGCCCGACAGCGCCTTGGATTCGATGGGAACGCCAAACACCGGCAACTCCGTAAGTGATGCGGCCATGCCCGGCAGATGGGCGGCGCCTCCGGCTCCGGCAATGATGATCTTGAAGCCGACTCCCTTTGCACTCTTTGCGAATGCAAACAGCCGGTCGGGGGTGCGATGCGCCGACACGATGTGCTGCTCGCTGGCAACTCCCAGGTGGTCAAGGGTTTCTGCGGCGTAGCGCATGGTTTCCCAGTCCGACTGGCTTCCCATGATGATGGCGACGGGGGCAGGCATAGGGTTAATTCTTTCGAGAATCCAAAAGCATAGGCGGAGTATAGGATCCACCCAAGGTTCGGCAAGGCGTGGCGAGGGGTCCGGAATGGACTATCCTGTCTTGGTGAATCCCGGCAAGCCTTGTTACGCCATGATAATGGAAGCTGGTTTCCGATTTCAGAAGCAATAATGCTGAAAAGGACACCGAATCGTCTGATTGGCGAAGCTGGATCGAAGCGGCAGGGGGACGCCTATGAAGAAAAAAACCGGGGCCGCCGCTCGGAGCGCTTTGAAGGGCCGCAACACTGGGGTCAGGAAGGTTGCGCCGCGCTCGGCCACAGGCGCAAAACGGCCGGCGCCGGCGCCCAGATCATCATCGTCCACTCACGATGCCAAGCCAACCATTCGCCGGCTGAGGACTCAGTTGTCCCACGCGCTGGCGCGAATCGAGGAACTGGAGGCATCGGCACATACCGATTTTCTGCTCGACATTCCGAATCGGCGCGGGTTCGAATGCGAACTCCATCGCTCGATCGCCTACATCAATCGCTACCACGCCAGCGGCGCATTGATCGTCCTGGACGTCGATCGTCTGAAGCCGATCAACGACGCTTTCGGGCACGCCGCAGGCGATGAGGTATTGAAATCCGTGGTCGCGGCGCTGTCCGATCAGGTACGCTCGTCCGATATCATCGGGCGGCTCGGCGGCGACGAGTTCGCATTGTTCTTGTGGAACCTGACCGAGACCGACGCCAAGGCCAAGGCTGCCTCGCTGGAGCAGGCCGTCGACCGGCTCACCTTCACTTTTCGCGGCACGAAGATAACAGCGGGCGCATCCGCGGGCGTAGCTATCCTCGGTCCACACACGCACGCAGACAGGGCGTTGGAAGAGGCCGATCGCGCGATGTATGTGCGCAAAGCGCAGCGCCGGCACGAGACGCCGTAGCAGCGACCAGCATCAATATTTCCTTTTAAGCCGGTGTGTCCCCGATGCGCGCTGACGGCGCGCGGAAAGTACCTGTCGCGCGCTTTGAATGATTGCTTAAAGCCCGCCCAGATCCTCCGGTACGCTGCCGAACTTCTTCAACATCTGCGCGTCGCCGAATTCACCAGTCGCGGGATCGCCGGTGCGGCTGAACGCGACCGCGCCGATGTTGCCGAGACCTCTCGACAAGGCTTCGGCGCGGCGCAACGCACTCGACGAACTCTGGCACTCTTCCGCGCTGCCAGCGACCGGCGAGCCGCCGTCGTCCTGCAGGAACGCCAGCGCTACGTAGTAGGTGACATCGGCCATTGTCTCACCTTCGCTTCTCTGCGCCCGTCAATTCAGGCGGCGTTATTGGCTCCGTGCTGAATCTGCCCGCGGTCCTGATCGCCGGCCAGCGCAGCCAACGTTTGGTGCAATTCGAATTCGAGATATTCGTTGACCATGATCAGCGCTTTGATGGTGCTACGCAGGTTGCCGTCGCACATGGCGATCGCCTGGTCGCAGGCCTGTTCGTAACGGTTGTGGTCAGTGGCTGACGGAGCTTCGGACATGGCAAACCTCCCTGCGGACTGAATCGGCTAGGAGTGATGTTCTTCTTTTGTTCTCGATGAGTCAAGTTACGAAAACCCCCAACACGGCCGGCAGATTTCCACGGCCAAAGGGTGCGGCCGGCATCAAGACCCTAAGCGATAATGTCGGGCGTTATCTGATCTTCGATGAACGCGATGCGGTCGCGCAACTGCAGTTTCCGCTTCTTCAATCGCTGCAGTCGCAACAGATCGGGCGCGGGAGATTGATGCAAGGCATCGATCGCGGCGTCCAGGTCGCGGTGTTCCTGTTGCAGCCGTGCGAGCTCGTTTTCGAGCTCCCGCTCATCTTCGTCGGTCATGATATACGTAAGCTAAACACGCGATGAGATAGCCGAAACGTCGGCGGAAGCGGCGTCAGGGAATATCCTCCGTGAGAGCGTACACTGCAAGCTCGAAGGGTTCCATGCGCAAGGTCCTCTACATATGATATCAAATGTGAGGGCCGATACCCATCGACAGCTACGCCGGGTAGTGTACAATTCTTTGCCCGGATCAAGTCTGAGGTCTCATTCAACCGAGGAGGTTTCGTATGGCAATACAGGCGCATCTCGTTGAACTGGAACGGAAACACAAGCTTCTTGAAAACGAACTGCATGAAGCTCTTGTGCATCTCTCAACGGACGACCTGCAAATTGTCGAGCTGAAGCGCCGGAAACTGATGGTCAAGGACGCGATCGAGCGGTTGAGACATACCGCCGAGGAAACGGTTCACTAAGCACTCCCCCCTTTGTTGCTTGCCCTCGGGATGAACGAACCCGCTCATCCCCCGGGTAGGCTTTGCACCCCGGCCAGTTCGGCGACGTAGTCGGCGATGGCGAGCGACGCGGTGAGTCCCGGGGATTCGATGCCGAACAAATTGATAAGCCCACCAACCCCATGATCCCGCGGTCCCTGGATGAGGAAGTCCTGAGCTGCCACTTCGGGCGGGACTATCTTGGGGCGAATTCCCGAATAGCTGGGCATCAACGCCCCGTCCGGTAGCGTGGGCCAGTAGCGCCGGATCGCCGGATAAAACCGTTCAGCCCGCTCTGGATCGACGGCGTAATCGATGTTTTCGACCCACTCCACATCCGGCCCGAACCGGGCTTGTCCGGCCATGTCGAGAGTGAGGTGGACGCCCAGCCCGCCAGGCTCGGGCACCGGATAAATCAGCCGCGAAAAGGGCGCGCGGGTGCTGCAGCTGAAGTAATTTCCTTTGGCCAGATACGCCGAGGGTATCAACTCGACCGGCATGCCCTCGATGCTGCGCGCCACCGAAGGCGCGTACAGTCCCGAGGCATTGACGAGTAGCCGGCATTGCAGCGACAGCGGCGCATCGCCGCCCGCATCCAATATTATCGCGCCCGATGCGACCCTGGCCTGCAACAGCGGGGTGTGAAAAGCACAAGCCGCGCCCGCATCCTCGGCCTCGCCCAACAGGGCCAGCATGTAGGCGTGGCTGTCGATGATGCCGGTGGACGGCGACAGCAACGCCGCATCACAGTTCAAGGCTGGCTCCAGGGCGCGGGCTTCAACCCCGGTGAGCGGCTGCAGGTCGAGAACGCCGTTCGCCTCGGCGCGCGCCCTGATCGATATTAGTTTCTCCCTCTCTTTCGCCGTCGTGGCGACGATCAGCTTGCCGCAATTACGATGCGGAATCCCATGATCGCGGCAGTAGCGATACAGGGCCTGCTTGCCCCCGACGCACATCCGCGCCATCAGGCTTCCTGCGGGATAGTAGATGCCGGCGTGTATCACCTCGCTGTTACGCGATGACGTGACGGTGCCGATCCCTTCCGCCGCCTCCAAAATAATCACTTCGCGGCCGGCCTGCGCCAGCCGTCTTGCGACAGCCAAACCTATGACGCCGGCTCCAATAATGACGCAGTCAACCTTGTCCATTGGCGCTTTCAGATCCGTGCCATGCCGTCGATGCGCGTGTCGCTGCCACATGCAGCCGTGGCCAGGGCGCTCTCTGGAGAAGATCTCCTCAGTCGCCTGCTGGACCGCATTAGCGATGCATTAATCATGCGAGGGCAATTGCCGTAGTTTGTGTCACAATGTTCGGCAGCAAGGGTACGCGTTTACCCGATCCAAACCGGCCAAGCCAGACACTCCGACCCGCAAAGGCTTGGGTGAGTGATGGCTAACAGGAACCGGGAGGACGGCGGCATGATTCTGATTCCTGCGCACGCCTTTCTGTGCGTGTTCGCCGTTTTTGCGCCGCTTCGATCGGCTTGGGCAGTACCGGTCAACTTCGCTCCGACCAGTTATGTCGGCTCCGCCGACCCGCACATGATCTGGGAGCTGTTGATCGGGAGCGTCGTACTCTGCTCGTTTCTGGCGGCCGTCGCGCTGTGGGTTCACACATCATTGCGAAAGCTCAAATACGCCCAGTTGCGTAGAAATGCGTTCATCAGCTCCGCGCTGAACAATCTAAACCACGGCATCGTGATGATCGACGCGCAGCAGCGCATCGTGTTCTGCAACAATCGGTATCTCGAGATTTACGGCCTGACACGCTCGGACATCCCCCGCGACATGACCGGCCCGGAGCTGTTGGAGCTGCGGCGCAAGCGCGGCGTGCTCGACGTCAGTGTCGAGGATTTCTACGCCAGGGCCGCGGCCCCTGAGG
>JBJMTO010000198.1:0-27791 GCA_045811665.1 Bradyrhizobium sp. | reverse complement strand
GGATATCGGCGGTTTCCTGCGCCATCACCACGGCATCCGGCGGCTGGGTCGGCAGCCAGGTGGTGGTATGGGCATGCTGTTCGCGCACCGCCTGCGAGGTGATCAGCCGGTTGCCGAACCGCGCGGCGAGCGCTTCAATCGTGCTCGCCAGCGCCCGCGGCTCCGGCCGCGTCAGATTGTGCGTAATGGACAGACCCACGACATTTCCTCCCGGCGCAACGACCGTGACAAAGGGTGTATAACGGGTCAAGGATCAGGTCGAGTCGAGGGGATCAATGACGATCGAAGCCACTGACAATCCGCTGCTTCGGCCGAGGCCGTTTCTGTCCTCGGTGATGTCGATCGAGCCGCAGTGGATCGACTATAACGGCCATCTCAACATGGCCTATTATAATGTGATGTTCGATCGCGCTATCGACGAATTATGGCTCAAGCTCGGGATCGGTCCGGGCTACATGAAGGAACGCCACGGCTCGACATTTACCGCCGAGTGTCACGTGCGTTATCTGCGGGAAATTCACCTTGGCGATCCGGTGCAGGTTTCGGTCCTGCTGGTGGGCGCTGACGAGAAGCGCCTCCATACTTTCGAGGAGATGCGCCATGCCAGCGAGGGCTGGCTGTCGGCCACTTCCGAAAACATGACCATTCACATCGACATGACGGCGAGGAAAACCGCGCCGTTTCCGATGGACATTCGCCGGCGCATCAAGACGTTGGCGAACGCCCACGCCGGCATCCCGCGCCCCGAAGGCATCGGTCGCAAGATCGCCATGCCCGCGAAATAGCGCCTGCGCCGAGGCCACTCGGCGCAAGCGGTTTCATGGCTGCGAGTAAGCCCTTACTGGGTGGCGAAGCAGTAGAACAGCCCATCACCGCCCGTGCTGCGGAGGTCGTTCTGGCTGCAGCCGCCATCGGGCCCGCGCGAGGGATGCGATGAATTCCATGACCGCGACGCGGCATCATCGCGCAGGCCCTTGCGATCGATATGGCCCACCATGGCCGCGCCTTGAGTGCTGCTCGTCCAGTTGCGGCAGGTGCGGTCCTCCGCGGGCGGCAACGCGCGCCCCTCGGGGGTGGAGCCCGTCAATACGTCGTGACGATTGGGCGCGAAACCCACGCCCGGAATGATCTGGCCGCGCTCGCTCAGCGAGGTGTCGAATCCGAGCTTGTTGTTGTCACTGTGCAGATCGTCGACAGTGGTCGCGACCACCTGGCCTTTGAAATTCTGCCACGGTCCGTTACCGATGCGGTCGCGCGCATCGATCGCCGGCTTGCCGTCTGCCTGCTGGGTGCTCAGATAAGCGCGCCAGGTTTTGCCTCCAGCGCCGTGACGCTGCGCCAGCATCTGGCAATGCTGGTCAGCGCCTTCGATCCCGCCGACATCGGCGCCCTTGCCAGGCCCGGCGCCGGTGACGAAAAACGACATATTCGGCGCTTGCGGCAATTGCGGTGGCGCCGGCTGCTGCTGCTGTGCGTTGACCGCCGATGTCACGCCCAGTGTCAGCGCCGCAATAATAAGTACTTTCGACCTGCTCATTTCAGTCCTCCCTTGAATTCGATGCGGTTGCAGAATTCCTGCCGCATTCTCATTCCGGCGTAAGCTGTTGCAACCGGCTTACCCCGTCAAGTGGATGGACGTAGGATGGCGCGAGGCAGCCCCCCGTCCGCCATGCCCGGGCCGAAGGAATCCGTCCTGCCCGGTGCTGAACTCAACCGGCCAATGGGGTTGCAAAACCCGCGACGAGTTTGACCAGATCGGCCTGGCGCGCGACGCCGGTCTTTTCAAACAGCCGGCCCAGATGCGTCTTGACGGTTGTCACCGCGACACCGAGTGCCGCCGCCACTTCGGGGACACCGCCGACTTCGACGATGGCAAGCAGCACCCGCAGCTCGGTCGGGGTCAGCTTGTACATCATGCCGATGACTTCGGGAGGCGAGAGTAGTTTGAGATCCGCCTTGCGGACGAACAACGCAGCGACCGCATTGTAGACCAGGCCCGCGTCTCGGCGTGCGCCCGAGGTCAGCGGCAACACGTGAGCGACGTAACGTTCGCCATTGTGGGCGGTAAGCGGCAGGGCAATGCCCTTGACCCCGACGGCGCCGTCACCGTCTTCGGCCGCTATCAGTATGTCACGCAGCGCAGCGTTGATGGTTAAATCGCCTGCGACCAGCCTGCCACTGACCGCGCGCAGGAAGTCGCCGTCCTCAAGAATGCCGTTGCCCGCGGCGTTGGCGTGGACGATGCGACCTTTTGCATCGACAAGAATCATGCCCGCGCTCAATCCATCGAGGATGTCGGCGAAACAAGCGGATTCGGCTTGCTTGAGATTGACCGTCTTGCCGATATGCAATGCACGGCGAACGTGAGGTACGATAAGCGCCATGCGTCTGCGCATTTCGTCATCGACCATGCCGCTCGCCTCGTGACGGACCACGCTGAGTAGCGCGGAGCTCGTCGGCGACCTGTCGATTACCGCGCTGGCAACGTCGACCCAGCCTTGCGGGCGAGCCCACTCGCGATAGAAGCGGCCGCGGCGAAACTCCTCATAGGGAACAAGATCGGTTGCGCTCACGACCTGTTCGGCGCCGAAGGCAGGCAATTCCAGCGTTGCGTCCAGTTCCGCATAGTCTTCGGAATAAGCCTGCAGGCTCTCTCGGTGTGCCCCGATGTAGCAATAGAGGTTGTCCGAAGTGGCCGGACTGTGCTTGACGAGGAGCCCACTCGAATGACCCCCGGTGAATTGCGCGATGCGCTCGAGTACGTCAGTTCGGCGCGCGGGCTCCAGCGCCCCATCATAGATGACGCTGATCAGCGCCGATAATTGCTCTCGATGTTTCATAGCTGTTCATCTCTATCAACGAGTAAAGAGCAACGACGCGACAATGGGATGGAATGCTCATTTCGTCGCACGGAAAATGCGAGTCAATGAGATTTCCCAGCTTCCTGCTGGTTGACCAAGCGTTCGTGTCGTGAAGCGGATACGGCGATCACGTTGTTTGCCGGCCCAGCGACTGCCGGATCGGCAATACACCGCCTCCTCCGATCGGAGGAGGCGCCCAGCATTTACTCGCGGTCAAACGTGCTCGTTTGCAGGAAGCAAGGCTGCGCGTTTAGTAAACACCGCAACGCTGGCGCTATTCCTACTCGGGGGGCCCCGGTGGAGCGCATCGATAAACTCTAGGCTTGCGAGTCCGGCAGCGCGGAGCAGCTAGGATATTGCCAGACGCCGATATTGCTGCCGCAGAGCGCTCAGCGTTCCGTATGTCTCTGATGCGGCTGCGGGGAGTAGATGGGCGGGACACATGGTTCGCTGTATCCGCCTTGCTGACGGAAGTTCGATGAGAGCACGCTGCTGCCATCTGGCGGCCTCGGCAAATTTGCCCGCCGTAAAGTAGGCGCAGCCGAGGCCGACCATATTGTTGAACGCGAGCGGATCCTGTGGCGCAAGATCGAGCGATATCTTGAATCGTTCGATGGCGGATTCGGAGTCACCTCGATAGGTGTCGATCCAGCCGCTGCAGCCCCATGCCCAAGCCGATCCGCCATCAAGCGAGAGAGCCTTGCGAATGACGAGGTCCGCGGCGTCCAACTCGCTGAGCAGCGTGAGAGCATTGCCGAGCACCGCAAGAACCATGGCGTTTCCAGAAAGAGTCCGCGCCTTTTCAGCAAGTGCGCGGCTTCTTGCGAGATCGTGCTGCGGATCGGAACTGAAACAATAGGTTACGCGCTGAATGTGGGCCCAGGCCGCCAGCGCCGTCGCCAGTGCGTGCTTCGGATCGTATTCCATGGCGCAATCCAGCAATTCAAGCGCACGTGCATTGCCTTCGTCATCAAGCGAGAGCACCCCCGGCATGGCCCGGAGCGCGAGGTCGTCCGCGGAGAGGTCGGGGTCAGGCTTTCGCAGCGCGTGGTCTACCTCCGCAAGCCGGAGGCATGGCTGAAGCGCGGCGGCGATCCTGGTGGCCAGTTGCTTCTCGGCGGCATCGACCAGTGCGCCGTCGGTGCGATGCGCCCAGAGTTGGCGGCCTGATCCGCGGTCGATCATCCGAAACACCAGCCGCGTCTGCCTCCCCGTGCCTCGGATTGCCCCGATCAATTGATACCTCGCAGATCTGGCTTCGCTCACGACCGAAATTCCGGCCCGCGTCAACGCCGAGGTAAGATCTTCCGAGATATTGGCCGCGATCTCGAAATGCTCCGGCGCTGTGTCGATCTTGCAAAGCGCAATCGTCGGCCAGCCGCCCGAGGGCACGAACGAGGAGCGCGGCGAGCCCAAAGCCGCCAGGAAGAATGCCTGCCGCTTCAAGGTTTGCGAGGGTGTCTCGCCGTAACGCCGGCGATATTCGACCGAGAAGCGTCCACAATGCGGAAAACCGGAACGCGCGGCGATGTCCATGACCTTTGCACTGGGAGCGCCCTGCAGCAGCTCACGGCGGGCATTGTCGAAACCGATATCGCGCGCCACGGCGCGGGGGGTCTTGCGGACGAAGGTGAGAAACTGCCGCTGAAGGGTTCTGCTGGACACGCCGGCCACTGCGGCCAGTTCCGTAACCGAGCGCTTTTGCCCGAAATCCTCACGCATCGCATCAACCGCGCGGCGAACACCGCGCGGCAACGGCCTGTTCGACGTTTGGTCGACAATCATTCAAAACTCCCCCTAGGCGACGATAGGTATCGAGGGGGATGAAAAGGTTCAGCCTAGGGAAAGCTCTGTCGCAAACTGGATAGCGCGCCGGGCGACCAGCGAGTGTCCGGCATTGTCCAGTTTTTGAATAGATAAGTCACGATTGCGTCGCCCACAGCCTAATTCCGCCCTGCGGTGGAGTTCGACCTCGTAGCGATGAAAGCTCGCCGGGGCTCGCTAGACCCGGGTGCGTCCGCGCGCGAGCCCGATGACGGCCGAGACCAGGAACAGCACCACGGCGATGAAAAAGATGATCTTGGCGATTTCGATCGAGGCGCCGGCGATGCCGCCGAACCCCAAGATGCCTGCAATCAGCGCGATAACCAAAAATGTAACGACCCAGCTAAGCATGATGACAACCTCTACTCCTCAATCGTGCGTTCAGTGTGCCAGGGCGACTGACACTCGCGTTTGCGCTGCTAAACTAATGGCAGTTCCGAGCGAATGTTCCCGGTGGTTCCCCCTTGCGGAATGCAGGAAATTTCTTCCGCTCACCGGAACTAAAGCGTGCCGCGTGGGACACGGCCGGGATTAAATCTGTCAATACCGTGCGTGAAGTCCTATATGCCCGCTGATCCTGCTATGAAGGCTCCCTTTCATCGGCCTGCGGTGCCATCGTGGGCGGAAGACGATTCGCATATGACCGAGCCGAACAAGCTGATCCATCGCGGCGTGCCCGACCACCAGCCGGCGGCCGGGGGTATCGCCGCGCGTGCCCGGGCGACCGCCACGCCGCAGTATCTTGCCGGACTTAATCCCGAGCAGCGCGAGGCGGTTGAAACACTCGATGGTCCTGTTCTGGTGCTGGCCGGAGCGGGCACCGGCAAGACGCGGGTGCTGACCTGCCGAATCGCTCACATCCTCAGCATGGGGCGGGCGCGGCCGGGGGAAATCCTCTCGGTCACGTTCACCAACAAGGCGGCGCGCGAAATGAAGCTGCGGCTCGACCACATGCTGGGCCAGGCTGTCGAAGGCATGCCGTGGCTCGGTACTTTTCACTCCATCGGCGGACGCATACTGCGAAGCCATGCCGAAATGGTGCAGTTGAAATCCAACTTCACCGTGCTCGACGTCGACGACCAGATCAGGCTGATCAAGCAGCTCTTGCAGGCCGAGAGCATCGACGACAAGCGCTGGCCGGCGCGGATGCTGGCGGGCCTGATCGACGGCTGGAAGAACCGTGGACTGACGCCCTCGCAAGTGCCGCCCGGCGAAGCCGCGCTGTTTGGCAACGGCAAGGGCGGCAAGCTCTATTCGGCTTACCAGGAGCGACTCAAGATACTGAACGCCGCCGATTTCGGCGACTTGCTGCTGGAGAACATACGGCTGTTCCGCGAGCGGCCCGACGTGCTGCGCAGCTACCAGAACCGATTCAAGTTCATCCTGGTCGACGAATATCAGGACACCAACGTCGCGCAGTATCTGTGGCTGCGGCTGCTGGCCCAGGCGCCGTCCAGCCCGGGGTCCACTACATCCCCCGATATTCCCGCGCGCATCGACAGCGCCAAGCCCGGATCTGCAACTGAGCCGCCGGATGCGGTGCCCGGGCCCAGGGCAGGGAGCGCACCAATGTCGCCGCCTCCAAAAAACATCTGCTGCGTCGGCGACGACGATCAGTCGATCTATGGCTGGCGCGGCGCCGAAGTCGACAACATCCTCCGTTTCGAACACGATTTTCCGGGCGCCAAGGTGATCCGGCTGGAACGGAACTACCGGTCGACCGGGCATATCCTCGCGGCGGCCTCGCATCTGATCGCCCACAATGAAGGTCGGCTCGGCAAGACGCTACGCACCGAAGATGTGGACGGCGAAAAGGTCACGGTCACGGGCTCCTGGGATTCGGAAGAGGAAGCCCGCGCGATCGGCGAGGAAATCGAGGAACTGCAGCGCGCCGGCGACAAGCTCAACGACATCTCGATCCTGGTGCGGGCCTCGTTCCAGATGCGCGAGTTCGAGGATCGCTTCGTTACGCTCGGCCTGCCCTATCGCGTGATCGGGGGTCCCCGCTTTTACGAGCGCGCCGAAATCCGCGACGCGCTGGCCTATTTGCGTGTCATCAACTCACCGGCCGACGACCTCGCCTTCGAACGCATCGTCAACGTGCCAAAGCGAGGTCTTGGAGACGCGACGGTGCAGATGCTGCACGACCATGGCCGCAAGCGCCGCATTCCCCTGTTCGAAGCGGCCCGCGCGGTGGTCGAGACCGACGAGCTCAAACCGAAAGCGCGCGGATCCCTGCGCCAGGTGATCGCCGCTTTCGACCGATGGCGCGCGCAGAGTGAAGTGGCCTCGCACACCGAGTTGGCCGAGATCGTGCTCGACGAGAGCGGCTATACCGAGATGTGGCAGAAGGACCGCTCCGCCGACGCGGCTGGCCGCCTTGAAAACCTGAAAGAACTGGTGCGCTCGATGGAAGAGTTCGAGAACCTGCAAGGGTTCCTCGAACACATCTCGCTGGTGATGGACCGTGATGGTGCGGCCCAAGACGATGCCGTATCGCTGATGACGCTGCATTCGGCCAAGGGGCTGGAGTTCGACAACGTATTCCTGCCCGGCTGGGAGGAAGGCCTGTTTCCAAGCCAGCGTACCCTGGATGAACAGGGTCGCGCGGGCCTGGAAGAAGAGCGCCGCCTGGCGCATGTCGGCCTGACGCGCGCCCGTCGCCGCGCCAAGATCTACTTCGCCACCAACCGACGCATTCACGGCACGTGGTCGACCACCATCCCATCGCGCTTTCTTGACGAACTGCCGGCGCCGAATGTGGAGATCACGGAGTCCAAGGGCGGCTCCGGATGGGGCGGTAGCGGTGGCTACGGACCATCGCGCTTCGACAATGTGGAGTCGTTCGGTTCCAGCTATGCGACGCCAGGCTGGCAACGCGCGCAGGCCAACCGCGCGCGAGGCAAAGGCCGCAATGGCCAAGCCGGATCCGGATTCAACGAAAGCCAATCGCCATTCTCATCGCGGGGCGATCCCGGCGGCTTTGCGCGCAACAAGCGCGGCCCGATGACGATCGAGGGCGAGCTGATTGCCAAATCGACCGGGACCACCTCGGAGTTCAAATTGGAAGATCGCGTGTTTCACCAGAAATTCGGTTACGGCCAGGTTGTGAAAGTCGATGGTAACAAGCTTACGATCGCGTTCGAAAAGGCCGGCGAGAAGAAGGTGGTCGACAGTTTCGTGGAGCGGGTGTGACGCCGCTCCCCTTCGCATGGCCGTTGCATCAGCCGGTCCCAAGCTGATCGCTCGTTCGTCCAGATAACGGCTTCTCTTAATCTGGTGGTAACCAGGCTGCGCCGACAATGCCGCCGAACGGGTCGGCCGCCCCATCCATTCACAGCTTTGGGATCAAGTGGCCGGTTGCGGCCCATCATTGAAAAGCGGCCGCAAACCTCCAGAGCGCGCACGTCCGGTGCCGACAGTATCACCCTGACGGGCGGTGTAACGACCGTTCGCATTTTATTGAATTTTTAGAAGCAATACTTCTTCGCCACGTTTACGCAAAAATCGTGGGTGTGCGGTATCACTGAACCCATCTTGGGTTGTATCGGTTAAGGTCTGCCAAAATGACTGAAGTAAGTTCGTTTCTGCGGGAGCTTGACGAGGCGGTTTCGCGAGGGACCCCCGAAAGCCGGGAACGAGCATTGTGGCACACGACCGACGTGATGATCGCCGGCCGGTACAGCGATGACGAAATCTGGACGTTCGGTGCAGTGATCGGGCGGCTCGCGGACGAGATCGAGGTCGCCGCGCGCGCGCAACTTGCACGACGGTTGGCTCGCTTCGATCGAGCCCCGGTCAACATCATCCACAAACTGGCCTTCGACGATTCGATCGACGTCGCCGGCCCCGTGCTTAGGGAATCCGAGCGGCTCGAGCCCTACGCGCTGGTCGCCAACGCCTGCACCAAAAGCCAGACGCATATGTTGGCGATCTCGGAGCGGAAATCGATCGACGAGACGGTTACCGACGTGCTCGTCACCCGCGGCAATGAGGATGTCGTGAGTTCTGTGGCCCGCAACAATGGAGCGCGTTTTTCCGACTTCGGTTTCCTGCACATGATCAAGAGGGCCGAAGGCGACTCCATCCTGGCCGAGCATCTGGGCTTGCGTGAAGACATCCCGCGGCACGTCTTTCAACAACTGATCGCGAAAGCCTCCGACGATGTGAAAAAGCGGCTCGAACGCGAGCGTCCCGGCATGGTCGATCACATACAATCCTCGGTCGCCGATGTCGCCGGCGCGCTGCAGTCCAAGTTCGGGCCGGTATCTAGAAGCTACTATGTGGCAAAACGCGTGGTGACGACCCAGCACCAGCAGGGCAACCTGAACGAAAACAGCATATCGGTTTACGCCCGATCCCACCGGCTGGAAGAAGTGACGATCGGGCTGTCCTTGCTTTGTTCACTGCCCAGCGACGTGATCGAACGCGCCATGATGGACAAGAACAGGGAAACGCTGTTGATCCTCGCCAAGGCACTGGATTTTTCCTGGGCAACGACGATGTCGTTGCTGTTTCTGGGCGCCAAGGATCATCGCATTACGGCACAGGAACTGAGAGAACTGGAAAAGGAATATGGCGGCTTGAATGTCGAGACCTCGCGTAGCGTTCTCGAATTCTATCAATCGCGCAAGAATGCGGGCGCGGCCGAGGGCGATGCTCCAGCCGCCTATCCAATGAAATGGGCGATCTGAGCTGGGCGCGGGGACGCAGAAATGAACGCAATTTCATTCGGTGCACGCAAGTGCCCGGGTATTGGTTCGGATCAGGCAACACAGGACCAGCGGGTAGATGCGGCCTGGATCGTTCTCGAAGCCGCTAACGATCTGGGCGACCACGCCACTGTAGAAGTCTGCCGTCGAGTCATCGATGCGAGCTTGAAGGGGACCTTGGCCGCTGCACGCGACTTGCACGTGGTCGTCGAATACTTCAGGTGATCAGGCCGGATTTTGGGCCTTTGACGAAGCGCGCTTCGGAGTGCGCTGTTCCCAGCACGGCCATCTCGCCTTGATACCGCTTGCGGCCTGGTTGTCGCGGTCTTATCTGTCGATTTTCTTCGCTGAGCGGCCAAGTGCCGCGTCATCCTTCCCGCGTTGCGATTCAGGCCGTGTATTTGCATGCCTCCGATCATATCCGTGTCGAACCTTTCAAAGACCTATGGCTCGGGCCTGAAGGCTCTCGACAACATCAACCTCGAGATCCGACGCGGCGAGATCTTTGCGCTGCTGGGGCCAAATGGCGCTGGAAAAACCACGCTGATCAGCATCATCTGCGGCATCGCCAATCCAACCCAAGGCACGGTCGCGGTCGATGGTCACGACATCATCGAGTCATATCGCGCCGCCCGTTCGCTGATCGGGCTGGTGCCGCAAGAACTGCACACAGACGCCTTTGAATCGGTTTGGGCCACGGTTAGCTTCAGCCGCGGCCTGTTCGGCAAACCGAAGAATCCGGGTCACATCGAAAAGGTGCTCAAAGACCTGTCGCTGTGGGACAAGAAGGACGCCAAGATCGTCACGCTGTCGGGCGGAATGAAGCGCCGCGTGATGATCGCGAAAGCGCTGTCGCACGAGCCGCAGGTGTTGTTTCTGGATGAGCCGACCGCCGGCGTCGACGTCGAATTGCGCAAGGGGATGTGGGAAGTAGTACGGACGTTACAGGCATCGGGCGTCACCATCATTCTGACGACGCATTACATCGAAGAGGCCGAGGAGATGGCCGACCGTATCGGCGTCATCAACAAGGGCGAGATCATCCTGGTCGAGGAGAAGGCCAGCCTGATGCAAAAGCTTGGCAGGAAACGACTCAAGTTGCATCTGCAAAGCAGGATCGAAGCGATCCCGACGGCGCTTTCGCCGTACAATCTCGAACTTGCCGATCAGGGATACGGGCTGGTTTACGATTACGACACCAAGGGCGAACGCACCGGCATCACCAGCCTGCTAAGCGACTTGCGTAACGCCGGAATCAAGTTCTCGGACCTGGAGACCACGCAGACTTCGCTGGAAGACATCTTCGTCAGCCTGGTGAGAGCGCCATGAATTACAGCGCCGTTCGCGCCATTTATCTGTTCGAGATGGCGCGCACCTGGCGTACGCTGCTGCAGAGCATTGTTTCGCCGGTGGTCTCGACATCGCTGTATTTCGTCGTGTTCGGGTCAGCGATCGGTTCGCGTATCACCGAGGTGGAGGGCGTCAGCTACGGCACCTTCATCGTGCCCGGTCTGGTGATGCTCTCGGTGCTGACGCAGAGCATCGCGAACGCCTCGTTCGGCATCTATTTTCCGAAATTCGTCGGGACTATCTATGAACTGCTCTCAGCCCCGATCTCCTATTTCGAAATCGTACTCGGCTATGTCGGCGCCGCCGCCACAAAGTCGATCGTGCTTGGGCTGATCATCCTGGCGACCGCCAGCCTGTTCGTACCGCTGCACATCCACCATCCCCTGTGGATGCTGACGTTCCTGGTGCTGACGGCGGTCACCTTCAGCCTGTTCGGTTTCATCATCGGTATCTGGGCGGACGGCTTTGAAAAGCTGCAGATGATCCCGATGCTCGTCGTCACCCCTCTGACTTTCCTCGGCGGCAGCTTCTATTCCATCAACATGCTGCCCGAGGGCTGGCGCGCGGTCAGCCTGCTCAATCCCGTGGTATATCTGATTAGCGGCTTTCGCTGGAGCTTCTACGAGATCGCCGACGTCAGCGTGAGCTTGAGCCTCGGGATGACTCTGTCTTTCCTAGCTGTCTGCATGGTAGTGGTGTGGTGGATATTCAAGACGGGATATCGGCTGAAGAGTTGAAACAAGGCCGCGCTCGTCCCACCTCAGGTCGCAGCACCGCCTTGTTTGCGCCGCTACCCCGAATTAACGATGGCCGGCGAGCTCTGGAACAAAAACCGGATCAAAAACGTATAGACCGGGGCGGTGCGCGCTCGCGACGATTGTAAGAGGCTGGAGGTCATAACCAGTATGCGTTCATTTATTGTTGCTTTTGCAGGGTTGGTATTTTTCACCGGTGCCGCGCAGGCCAAGATAGCCATCAGCATCGACAAGAACGAGCAGATGATGACGGTCGCGGTGGATGGTGTCGATCGCTATCGCTGGCCGGTCTCCACGGGTAATCCTTCATACGAGACGCCGAACGGCTCGTTCCGGACCTTCCGAATGGAGGAAGATCACTTCTCAAAGGAATTCGACGACGCGCCGATGCCGCATTCGATCTTCTTCACCAAGGTCGGTCACGCCATTCACGGCACGGACTCCGAATCGCGGTTGGGAACGCCGGCTTCGCACGGCTGCGTACGGCTGTCGCGGGCCAACGCCGCAACGCTCTATGCGATGGTCCAGAAGGACGGCGTGCTCAACACCACCGTGACGCTGACCGGTTCGTCGCAGGTTGCGCTGGCGCGCCAACCTCGGACCCGGGGCAATAGCGCCGTCGCGCGGCGCGAGCCTTTACCCCAAAATGCGCCGCAGTACCGCGACGGTGCCGGTGACCCGATGGTGCTGACGCCGCGGCAGCCCTCCTCGGGGCAGTATGCCCAGCAGCGCGCCGATGATGGCTACATCTATCCTGCCGACGGCAGCTCGGACGGCGCACGGTATCCGGCGCCGCGCAGCAACCGCCGCCTCTATAATGCGCAGGCCTATCCGCAGCCGCAGTATCAATATTACGACAATCGGGGCTACGCTCCGCGGCCGAATCAGTTGCGCGGGTTGTTCGGCTATCCGGACTAACTGACGCCCGAAGCCGGCTAGGCCAGCTTGCCTTCAAGTCACGCGACGATACATCGGCGCTCGCATGCGGACGGGATCGAGCAGCGACCAGTCGCCCTGCTCGACCAAATGCCCCTGCGGAAAGGGCGCCCGTGGCTCCTGGCCAAGCGAACGCATCACCCGATCGTCGCGGTAATAACAAAGCAGCACCAGCCGGACCAATATGGCAAGGGGCGCACCGCCCTCTTCACGAAACTGGGTGGCCACTTCGACGCGGCGCTCCGGTTGGAGGTCGGCGAACGCGCCGCCCGCAAGCCGAGTGAGATGCGCCAATGCCTGGCATACATCCTCGCGATCGCGGGCAAGGCTGCGGAGAATGTCAGCGAAAATTCGCTCGTCATCGGCGCCCGGCACGCCGTATGCCTCGCTTGCCGGAATGATCGTGCCAGCCAGCACCCGCAAATCGCGGATTTGTTCAGCAGTGATTTCGGCGCTGTGCATCGATCTCGCTCTCAGTCGAACAGGTTGGCGAGGCGCTGCTTCATGCTGTCGGCGATGTAGAGCGCCAGCGCCTGGATGGTCGAGGTCGCATTCACACCGCCGGAGGTAACCCAGATGCTGCCATCGACGATGAAGAGGTTCTTGACGTCATGACAGCGGCCCCATTCGTTGACCACGGACCGTTCGGGGTCGGTGCCCATGCGGGCGGTGCCAAGCAGATGCCAGCCGCCGTTGACGATCGGGCTTTCGACGCAAATGTTGCCTGCGCCGGCGGCGGTCAGGATTTCCTTTGCCCGCGCGATGCCGTGGTTCATCATCTTCAGGCTGTTGGCGCTGATGGTGTAGTCGAGCTTCGGCGCGGGAATGCCGTGGCTGTCCTTCAGGTCAGGATCGAGCGTCACGCGATTGTGCTCTTCCGGGAGATCCTCGCAGATCGCTGAAATACCGATGCGGCGGTTCAGCAGTTTGCGGTAGACCTCATGATGATTTTCGCCCCATGGCAAGCGCCCGGCATTGGAGCTGACGATGGCTTCCATGATCGCGCCGAAGCCGCGACCGAACTGAAAAGTATAACCGCGGACGAAATCGCGCCCGGGATCGGTCTCGTAGAATTCCTGACTCCACAGGCATAGTGGCGGGCCGCGATTGCCGTCGAGCGGTTCATCGACATAGCCATAGGTCAAGGCATAGGGATGAAACATGAGATTCTTCCCGACCAGGCCGCTGGAATTGGCGATGCCGTTGGGGAATTTCGACGATACCGAGTTGAGCATCAGCCGCGGCGTGCCGACACCGTTGCCGGCGAGGATGACGACTTCGGCGGGCTGAAAGTGCTCGTTTCCGTCCGCGTCATAGTAGATGACGCCGGACGCCATCCCGTGCTCGTCGACGGTGATTTCGCGCACCCGGCAGAGCGTTCGCAGTTCGACGCCGGCACGGAGCGCGAGCGGCCAATAGGTGATATCGGTGCTGGCCTTGGCGCCCTGCGCGCAGCCGGGCGTGCAATGACCGAGGTTGATGCAGCGCCCGCGACCTTCATAGTCGGTGGTGGCGATGGTGGAGTCGGAGGGCCACCAGTGCCAGCCGAGCTGGTTCATCGCCTTGCCGAACCGCGCGCCTGATTTGCCGAGCGGAAGCGGAGGCATCGGCGGCTGCTTCGGCGGATTGGCGGGATCGCCGGCCAGACCAGAGACGCCCATGACGCGATCGTTTTCGGCGAAGAACGGCTCCAGCGTCTCATAATCGATCGGCCAGTCATCGGCGACGCCGTCGAGGGTGCGCACCTTGAAGTCGGATGGGTGCAGGCGCGGAAAATGGGCGGTGTACATGATGGTGCTGCCGCCGACGCCATTGAAGTTCACCACCTTGATCGGCGAATTGTCGTCATTGATCGGGTAGTCGGTGGGCCGGGCACGGCGGTTGGGGTTGATCGCGAAATCGCTGAACAGCCGCGCCTCCCAGTCCCGCCCGTTGCTGGGATAGTCGGTCGGCTTCACCCAGTCACCCTGCTCAAGGCAGAGAATCCGCATCCTGGTATCTGCTAAACTCCAGGCCACGGCAGCGCCCGATGCACCGGATCCGATGATCAGGACATCCACTTTGTCATGCATCGGTTTCCCCCCTCGGAGGCGTCGTTGGTCGGCCGGCCTAGCCGCCGGGCGCCGCTCCGTCCATCACATCGCCGAACAAGCGCCAGCGTTCGCCTTTGAACTGCATGAGCTGCAACTGCTCGATCGGCTGGAAGTCACTGGGGCCGGTTGATATCTTGACCCCAGGCAGCAGCCCGCCCTGCTCCAGATTGTTGAGGCTGGCGGCCTGCTTCATCACATTGTCGCGGGTCAGGTTGTCGCCACATCGCTTGAGAACTTCGACCATGGTTTGCGCCATGTTGTACCCGGTCAGCGCCGAGGCATCGACGCGGTTGGCCTCCGGCAGATACTTGGCAAGGACTTCGTCGAACGCCTTGATGCCCGGATCATTGTCCCATTGCGGATCGCTGGCGTCCTTGGCGTAGGCGGCCGAGATGACGCCTTGCGAATTGTCCAGACCGGCGGGTCTCATCACCGTTGCCGTCGAGGCGCTGACATTCGACACGATCACCGTCCCCGGCCGCCAATTCATCTCACCCATCTTCTTGATGGCCTGGGCGCCGAACTTCGGGGTCGTGAAGAATATGACTGCGTCGGGATTGGAAGATTTCAGCCGGACGATGTGTGACTCGATGGTCGGCTCAGCCACCTCGTAACTCTCCTCGGCGAGGATGCGTGACGGTGCGGAGCCGAGTCCGTCCTTCAGCCCCTTCAGGTAATCCTTGCCCATGTCGTCGTTCTGATAGAGCACGGCGATCTTGGATTCGGGTTTCTCCTTGGTGAGGAACTTGGCATAGATGCGCGCCTCGCTCTGATAGCTAGGCAGCCAGCCCATGGTCCACGGAAAGTTCTTCGGATCGTTCCACTTGGTGGCTCCGGTGGCCACGAACAGATGCGGCACTTTCCTGGAGTTCACATATTTCTGGATCGCGCTGTTCGATGCGGTCCCAAGCGTGCCGAAAAGCAGCAGCACCTCATCGCTCTCGATCAGCTTACGGGCCTGCTCGACCGCCTTTGGCGGGCTGTACGCGTCGTCATAGGAGATGAAGTTGATCTTGCGGCCGTTGATGCCGCCATCGTCGTTCACCTTCCTGAACACGGCCGCCATCGCTTTTCCAACCGTGCCGTAGGCCGACGCGGGTCCGCTATACGGAACGATGTTGCCGATCTTGATCTCGCTGTCGGTGGCGCCCACGTCATATTTCTTCTGTGCGAGCGCCTCGCCGGCGGACGCAAGCGCGACCGCAGCCGCGAGGAAAATAGCGGGCACGCGCCTCGTGGTGGTGATCGGCATGTCGCAACCTCCCGAGTAATTCTTCGATCGTGTTGGAAAACGTCTTTGGATCAATCCTGAAGAAGTCCCGTCATCATATCCTCGGTTTTGCGGGCGCGTGCAAGCCAGGTCTGGACGAGGGCTGGTTCCGAAACGACCAGTCAGCGGCGCCACTACTCTTCACCGCGCCGCCAGCGTCGCCAAACCGCGCCGAGTACATTGGAATAATCATCGGTCCAGACCCGCTGGTCCTCGTCCGCCTCGGTCAGCGCCCAGTCTTCCGATGAGGCCAACGTGCCGACATCGGCCTCCTCGCGGGCGGAAACGACGACTTTTGTCGCGAAGATGTATTCGTTGTCGCGATTGGAGTCCTCGTCGTACACCCAGCTCTTGAGGTCATTAGCCTCGGCGATGCCGACCACCACGCTGGCTAGTTCCAGATGGCGGTTCGAGACGTGCATCAACACAGCGCCCTCGGGCGCCAGCTTGGCCTTGTAGATCTCCATCGCCTCTTCCGTTGCGAGATGGATCGGGATCGCATCAGACGAATAGGCATCGACAATGAGGAGATCGTAGGCGCCGTCCGGCTCCCTGGCGAAGGTCAGTCGTGCATCGCCGATCACGGGCTTCAGATCCGGCGCGCAGTTCTTGATGTAGCTGAAGTACCTGGGATCGCGGGCGGTATCGACCATGGTCTGGTCGATTTCGAAGAACTTCCAGCTCTCGCCCGGCTCGGCGGCGCAGGTCAGCGTTCCCGCGCCCAATCCTATTACCGCGACACGCAGCGGTCCGCCCTTGCGCGCGCGTATCGCCGCGATCGCCTGCCCGATGCCGCCGTCCTTGTGATAATAGGTGATAGGCTCGGGACGCTCGTTGATGGGCGAACCATCATTGTTCTGGAATTTCTGCGCGCCATGGATGGTAGTCCCGTGCATCAGCACATGGTACTGGCCGCGCGGCGTCACCACGATCTTGTGCACCCCGAAGAAGCTACGCACCGTCTCCACCCGGCCCTCGTCCGCCGGATAGGCGCGGATCAGCACCAGCGCCAGCACCACCGTTGCAAAGATCTTCGAGCGGTCCGCGTTCAAGCCGAGCGCCAACAGCGCAGAGAGCACGCCGACGGCGCCTACGATCCAGACGCGATGTACGTCGAGCCAGGTCATCAGCCTGCCCTCGAAGTAAGAGGGCGCGATCAAGCCCAGCGCAAGCGCAGCCAGCACTGGCCAATACCACGGGCTCCATCGACGCAAACGCTCCTCGCCTGACGGTCGGCACAGCGCAGCCAGCGCCAGCAGGATCGGATATTCCGCCACCCAGGAGAATGTGAACGGCGCGACCAGTCCCGCAAACAACCCGCCGACCATGCCGCCGAACGAGAGCGCTACGTAGAAGCCGGTGAGATATCTCGCGGCCGGGCGGGTGCGCGCCAGTTCACCATGGCAGGCCATCGCAATGACGAAAAAACAAAGCTGGTGACCGATAAGCGTCAACAGCAGCTTCTGTTCGCCGCCGAACGCGAGCAGCGTGACCACCCCGGCCATGGCCAGCGGCTGCAGCATCAGCACCCAGCTGTGCGGCAGCAATGGACGCGACTGAAATACCAGCACCCAGGTCAGCAGATAGAGCGACAGCGGCAACACCCATAACAGCGGCGCGGCCGCAACATCGGTGGAGATATGGGCCGTGACCGCGATCAGGAGACCCGAGGGCACGGCGGCAAGAAAAATCCAACGCGCCCGCAACATCCAAGGCGGCGGCGGCGCATCAACATTGTGGTCAACGAGGTCGATCGCCGTGACTGGCGAACGCAACAGCAAGGTCCCGCAAGCCGCGATCAGCAGCACCAGCAGGCCATATCCGCCGGTCCAGATCAGGTTTTGCGTGCGCAGCGCGAACATCGGCTCCAGCAATACCGGATAGGACAACAGCGCGAGGAAACTGCCGATATTCGAGGACGCATAGAGAAAGTAGGGGTCGGGGCCGCTGGGGTGCCCGGTGCGGAAGAACCAGGCTTGCAGCAGCGGATTGTTGCCGGCCAACGCGAAGAACGGCAGCCCGATCGAGACTGCAAACAGCCCCAGCAGCCAGAAGGCGTAACCGCTGGTCGGCGGCTCGCCCCACCCGCTCGCGATCGACAGCGGCAGCGAAAGCAGGGCAACCACCAGCAGCAACAGATGAACCGACACAGCGATCCTGAGGTCGCGCAGTTGCGTCAAATAGTGGGCGTAGCCATAGCCGGCGAGCAGCAGCGACTGGAAGAACACCATCGCGACCGACCACACCGCCGGCGAGCCGCCGAGCCGTGGCAGGACCATTTTCGTGAATAGAGGCTGTACCGAAAACAACAGCAGCGCGCTGACGAAGATGGCCGCGGTGTAAACAATCAGGACCAACCGGTTTCGGCTTGCGGAACCCTCGTCCGCAAGGGCGGAGGCAGCAGGTGAATTCATGAAAACTCCGCCCGGCATAATGGATGCCGGATTCCGGCAGACCCGCGCCAGAAGCAGTCAATTGGAGCATAATGCAGCAGGGTCGGCAATTGGGGCCGGTCGGCGCAGAATTGCGAGTTGATGCTGTTCTGACCCGCGCGTCTTCGCTAAGCAGTTAGTGGCGCCGCCTCGCGCGTCGCAGGCTTCCTCGATGCAAACTTTCTTGAACCAGACATGACAGAGACGGATGTCGTCATCATCGGCGCTGGGCATAATGGCCTTACCTGCGCCGCATATCTCGCCATGGCCGGGCTGCGCGTGAAAGTGGTCGAACGCCGCAATGTGGTCGGCGGGGCAGCGGTCACGGAAGAATTCCATCCCGGGTTCCGCAATTCGGTCGCCGCCTACACGGTCAGCCTGCTCAATCCGCAGGTCGTTGCCGATCTAGAGCTGCATGATCATGGCTTGAAAATTGTCGAACGGCGGGCGCAGAACTTCCTGCCAGCGCCCGATGGCAGCTATCTGCTCACCGGCGAAGGGCGCACCCGGCAATGCCTCGAGAAACTCAGCCCTCAGGACGCGCAACAAATCGATGCGTTCAGCCGCGAACTGGAGGAGATCGCCGACGTGCTGCGCGCCTTTGTGCTGCGCGCGCCCCCCAACATCGTCGAAGGTTTCGGTGCCGGAGCGATCCGCGAAGCCTTCAACGCACTCGGCACCGGCAACATCCTGCGCCGACTGACGCTGGAGCAGCAGCGCTCGCTGCTCGATCTCTTCACCCGCTCGGCGGGCGAGATGCTGGACGACCGCTTTGAGAGCGATCTCGTCAAGGCGCTGTTCGGGTTCGACGCCATCGTCGGCAACTACGCCAGCCCTTATGCCCCCGGCTCGGCTTATGTGATGCTGCATCACGCATTCGGCGAGGTGAATGGCAAGAAGGGGGTGTGGGGCCATGCCATCGGCGGCATGGGTGCGATCACGCAGGCCATGGCGAGCGCGGCGCGCGTTCACGGCGTCGAGATCGAACTGGATGCCGGGGTGCGCGAAGTGATCATCGAGCGCGACCGAGCCGTCGGCGTCAGCCTCGACAACGGCGGGACGATCCGCGCAAAATACGTTGCTTCCGGCGTCAATCCGAAGCTGCTGTACACGCGGCTGATATCGCCCGATGCGCTGCCGCCCGATTTTCGCGCCCGCATCGGAAATTGGCGCAACGCCTCCGGCACGTTCAGGATGAACGTGGCGCTGAGCGCCCTGCCCTCCTTCACGGTGCTGCCGGGGGACGGCGATCATCTATCGGCCGGCATCATCATCGGGCCGAGCCTTGGGTACATGGATCGCGCCTGGCAAGACGCCCGTGCGCAGGGCTGGAGCCGAGAGCCGGTGATTGAAATGCTGATCCCCTCCACGCTCGACGAGACGCTGTGCCCACCCGGCCAGCACGTCGCCAGCCTGTTTTGCCAGCACGTCGCGCCGCAACTATCGGATGGCCGGTCGTGGGACGACCACCGCGAGGAAGTCGCCGATCTCATGATCGCGACTGTGGACAACTACGCGCCGGGGTTCGCGGCCAGCGTGAGGGGGCGCCAGATCCTGTCGCCGCTCGACCTCGAGCGCCAGTTCGGGCTGCTCGGCGGCGATATCTTTCATGGCGCGCTGACCCTCAACCAGTTGTTCTCCGCGCGCCCGATGCTCGGCCACGCCGACTATCGCGGGCCGCTTAGAGGCCTTTATCATTGCGGAAGCGGCGCACACCCCGGCGGCGGCGTCACCGGCGCCCCCGGCCACAACGCCGCGCGGGTTATCCTCGGGGATCATCGCGCGCTGTTCAAGTGAACGGGCCGAGCGGGCGATCCAAGGCTCCGAGGGAGCGGCACGCCGGCTCGGAGCTTGTGCAATCGGTGGATAGACGCTGGATAAGCCCGTGGACAAACTGTGGATAACCTGTGGATAACCTTGTGACCAACCGGTAGTGTTTCGGTTGAAATTCACCCGTCAGCCCTTCCGGGCCTTCAAAGCTTCATGCGCCGCCAAAAAGGATTGTCGTCCAGCCGGGGTGCCGCAGTAAGCGGTGATGTGGATCAAGATTTCCTTTAGTTCCTCAACGCTGACACCGCTGGCAAGCGCGGCATTTGTGTAGATGCCGAGTTCCTGAAAGCGGCCCAACCCTGCGAGGATACCAAGGGTCAGGATGCTTCTGGATTTCTTGTCTAGTCCGGGGCGACTCCAGGCATACCCCCAAGCTAATTCGGTAACGGCCCTTTGAAACGTCATCATGAATTCATCGGAGCCAGCAATGTTGGCTTCGACATATTCTTCACCCAAAACCTGCTTTCGAGCTTTCAAGCCCTTTTCAAACAGTTCGTCGCCAGCCATTGCGCGCTCCATCCTTCAAAAGCTTACCGCTAAGCCTTAGCATACCCGGATGCCCAGAGGACCAAAAGGCGAGAAGCGACGGGCCGACGCCATCGGCAGCGCTATCATGATCGCCAAGATCGCACAGGCGAGATTGAGGACATCATCACGGACGACGGCAAGAACGCTGCCGCCGTGGCGCTTGGACGTATCGGGCGCGCGCGGCTGGGATGACGGCTAAGAAGCGGAACGAGATCGCTAAGAAGGCTGCAGCTTCTCGGTGAAAGGATCGATCTTAGCGACCTTAATGGCGCGGCGGTTTGCTTCTTCAGTCGCTTCTTCACTTCCGCAATTGGTCGTTCAATCGACAGGTTTTCCGGCATGGTCGCGCTTCGCACACGCATCGTATGTTTATTCATGGCTAGAAACTGAGACACTACCGAGCAAGCCCCGGTGCCAGTTGGTATAGATCCTCTGCGGCTGTCGGTGGACTGGCGCAACCGAGACAAAGGGGATCAAGGGCCCCGGCGGCTAGCCAGCAAGGGGCGCTCGAGTATGTTGCGGGCCCAGCCGATAGAACTACATTACCCGCCCGCAGCAACGTCCGGAATGAAATATGGATTCGATGCTTACTCCCAGCACGCACCGCGCCACCTTTGCCGTCGGCGACGAGCAACACGCAAAGTCGGTGGTCGATGCGCTCGCGGAAAGTTTCTTCGAACGTGAGCCTGCCATCGCCGCATTCGAGGCCGCCGGGGGGCGCTGGCACATCAGCATGCATTTCGACGAAGCGCCCGATCACGCCAGCATCCGAAAACTCGTCAATCGCGCGGCGGGCGGCAAGATCGGTGAGATCGCTTTTGACACCGTGGAAGCCAAAGACTGGGTCAAGGCGACACTTGAGGAACTGGTGCCGGTGCGCGCCGGGAGATTCATCGTGCACGGACAGCATGACCGGGCAAAGGTGCCGCCGAACAAGCTTGGCATCGAGATCGAGGCGGCACTGGCGTTCGGGACCGGCCATCACGGCACCACGCGGGGCTGCCTGCTGTTGCTCGATCAGGTCTTGAAGGCGTATCGGCCTCGCCGGGTGCTCGATCTCGGTACCGGCACGGGGGTGCTGGCCATGTCGGCCGCGAAGGCGCTGCGCACCAAAACCCTCGCGAGCGATATCGATCCGCTCTCGGTAAAGGTGGCGCGCGACAATGCCCGATTCAATCACTTAGGAGAGCTGGTGGAGGTCATTCAGGCCGCAGGATTTTCGGCGCCGCGGTTCGCGGAAGGCGGGCCGTTCGATCTGGTGCTGGCCAATATCCTCGCCAATCCGTTACGGCAGATGGCAACGCCGATGTCGCACCATCTGGCGGCATCGGCGTTGGTCATTCTATCTGGGTTGCTGCCGCATCAGGCTCAAAGCGCGATCGCCGCTTACCGAGCGCGCCGGCTTGTTCTGGAACGCCACATTGAAGTCGAGGGTTGGAGCAGCCTGCTGATGCGCAACACGGGGTGACGACTCGACGGTCTCCTAGTCCGATGGCTTGGGGCGGCGACGGGCGAGTGCACCCTTTTCCTCGCGCATGGTGCGCTTTACGCGTGCGTCCACGAAGCGGTCCAGGATCTGAACGATCAGGCCGCGCTGTTTTTTGACGATCGATGGGATGGGACCGCGACGGATCGGGGGTGAAAGCTTCTCAAAGCTGAAAGCAGGCATGGTGTATCCCCTCGTCAATGAGTTGAAACACTCCCGGAATCTCCTCCCGATCGATTGGTCATTGCGTTGACGGCAAAACCGTTCCAGCTCGTCTCCGCGAGCACTACGATCCAAGCAGGATGTGTGCCAAATTGCGGCCAACTTGCGTCGATTGCGAATTTCTCCCCGCAATCCTAAAGTAGCGAGACAATGTTCGAAGCGCTTTTCCAGACATTCGAAGAACCCGAAAGCGGCGTCGCGCTCACCGCCCGCCTTGCCGCCGTTCGCGAGGAACTGGTGCGGCGGAAATTGAACGGATTCGCTGTTCCCCGCGCCGACCAGCAACAAAACGAATATGTTCCGCCTTCGGAAGAGCGGCTTGCTTGGTTGACGGGCTTCACCGGATCGGCAGGACTGGCGGTCGTGCTGACGCATGAAGCTGCGATTTTCGTCGATGGCCGTTACACGCTGCAGGCGAGGAAACAGGTGGATGCGAGGGCCTGGAGCATCGAGCCGCTGGCCGATCCGCCGCCCGAAAGCTGGATCGCAAGCCATCTCGCGGCCGGCGACCGCCTCGGATTTGATCCTTGGCTGCACACTTCGGCGGCAGCCGAAAAATTAGCCAAAGCTTGCGCCAAGGCCGGCGCTGAACTGATCGCGGTGGAGAGCAACCCGGTGGATTCGGTCTGGACCGAACGCCCGCCGCCGCCGCTCGCGCCAGTCACCATTCACGCTCCGCAATTCTCAGGCGAAGCGGAAGCCGAGAAGCTCCATCGTATTCGAAATGAAATCGTTAGGCTCGGAGTCGAAGCCTTGGTGTTGTCGGATTCTCACGCGGTGGCGTGGACCTTCAATATCCGCGGCGCCGACGTTTCGCATACGCCGCTGCCATTGTCCTATGCGTTGGTGCCAAAGGACGGCCGTCCCACAATCTTCATCGATCACCGCAAGCTGTCCAACAGCGTGCGCGACCATCTTGAACGCTCTGCCGATGTCAGGGAGCCCGACGAGCTGGTCCCGAAACTCGTCGACCTCGCACGGCGCGGCGCGTCGATCGCACTCGACAGCGCAACTGCCGCGGACGCCCTGAGCCGGCTGATATCAGGCGCCGGCGGCAAGCCGGTGCGCGGGAGCGATCCGGTCAACCTGCTCAAGGCGGTCAAGAATGTCACCGAGATTGAAGGCACCAAGACCGCGCATCGGCGCGACGCGGTGGCGCTGACGCGCTTCCTTGCGTGGATCGATCGCGAGGCCCCCAAGGGATCGTTGACCGAGATCGATGCCGTGGAGGCGCTGGAGACATTTCGGCGCGACACCGGCGCGCTAAAGGACGTTTCGTTTCCGACCATCGCGGGCACGGGCCCGAACGGCGCCATCGTGCACTACCGCGTCACCCGCAAGAGCAACCGGCGGATCTCGCCCGGCGATCTATTGCTGATCGATTCCGGGGCGCAATATCAGGACGGCACCACCGATGTGACGCGAACCATTCCGATCGGACAACCCACAGCCGAGATGCGCGACCGGTTTACCCGCGTGCTGCGCGGCCATATCGCGATCGCGCGGGCCGTGTTTCCCGACGGCACCACCGGGGCGCAGATCGACGTGTTGGCGCGGCAATTTCTCTGGCAAGCCGGCGTCGATTTCGAGCACGGCACCGGGCATGGTGTCGGCAGCTATCTTTCCGTGCACGAAGGCCCCGCCCGCATTTCGAAGCTCGGCGTCGCGCCGCTGAAACGGGGCATGATCCTGTCCAACGAACCCGGTTACTACAAAACCGATGCCTACGGGATCCGGATCGAAAATCTCGAACTGGTGGTCGGCGTCGAAATCGACGGCGCGGAGAAGCCGATGAACGGCTTCGAGGCGCTGACATTGGCGCCCATCGACCGACGGCTGGTGGACGTGGATATGCTTGGCGCCGAAGAACTGAGTTGGCTCAACGACTATCACGCCCGCGTTCGCCGCGAGGTGAGAGCGCACCTCGACGAAGCCACCAAGCTGTGGCTCGATGCCGCCACCGCCCCGCTCGGCTGATCTTGCCCGCGCGGTCGTCCCCGCATGCGCGGGACGAGAACGGAGATCGTCGCTACGCTCGCGTGATGTCGCGCATGATGCCGATTTTGATGATATCACGTGCGTCGATGCGACGCTTGCGCGCAAATACCCGCACCGCCGTCATCCCGGCCTTGAGCCGGAACCCATAACCACCGATGTTCATTGATGCGCCATGCGAAAGTCGTGAAACGGCACGCGCATCGGTGGTTATGGGTCCCCGCGTACGCGGGGACGACAACGGTGATTGCCGCTACGCTCTCATGATGTCGCACATGACGCCGACTTTGATGATGTCACGCGCTCCAAAACTACTTGCGCGCAAATACCCGCACCGCCGTCATCCCGGCCTTGAGCCGGGACCCATAACCAGCGATGTTCATCGATGGGCCGTGCGCAGCCCGTGAAACAACCCGCATCGGTAGTTCTGGGTTAGCGCCTGCGCGGGGACGACAACCCTGATGCAGTCATGCCCCGACCATCTTCAGCCATTCGTCTTCACTCAGCACCTCCACGCCGTGCTTCTTGGCGTCGGCGAGTTTTGAGCCGGCGCCCGGGCCAGCTACCACATAGTCGGTTTTCTTCGACACCGAGCCGGACACCTTGGCGCCGAGCCGTTCGGCCACGGCCTTGGCTTCATCGCGCGTCATCTTCTCCAGAGCACCGGTAAAGACGACCGTCTTGCCGGCGATCGCCGAATTGCTTTTGGGCTTTTCGGCATCCAGTATCGTGACTTCTTTCGTCAGCCGCTCGACGATGCCGCGATTATGGCTCTCTCCGAAATAGGCGCGAATGCTTGCGATCACGGTGTCACCGATCTGGTCGAGCGCGTCCATATCGGCCATCGCCTCCTCGTCACCCTTTGCGACCTTCAGGCACGCATCGTGAAAGGCCTTCCATGAGCCATAGCCTCGCGCCAGCGCCAGCGCCGTGGTCTCGCCGACCTGCCGCATGCCGAGCGCGAAGATAAACCGCTCGAGCGAAATCCGCCGCCGCTCCTCGATCGCGCTGAACAGATTGCGCACCGAGGTCTCACCGTAACCTTCATGCTGTTGGAGCTTGATCTTGGTGTTGCGCGTTGGCAGGGTGAAGATATCGGCGGGCTCCTTGACCCAACCTTGCTCAAAAAAGAACTGGATCTGTTTTTCGCCAAGCCCCTCGATATCGAAGGCGCGGCGCGAGGCGAACAGTTTCAGGTGCTCGATCTTCTGATAAGGGCAGGCGAATTCGCCGGTACAGCGGGCGCGGGCGCCCTCCTCCCCGGCTGCGGTTTCCTCGCGCACCACATCGGTATGCAGCGGGCACGGGCATTCCTTCGGCAGGTGATATGGTTTGGCGTTGGCCGGGCGTTTCTCAAGCACGACGTCGACGACTTGCGGGATCACATCGCCAGCGCGCTGGATGACAACGGTGTCGCCAATCCGGATGTCGCGGCCATCGCGCAGTTGCTCGCCGTGGCCGCCGATCCCCCTGATGTAGTCCTCATTGTGGAGCGTGACGTTTTGCACGATGACGCCGCCGACCCCCACCGGCTCGAGCTTGCCGACCGGAGTGAGCGAGCCGGTGCGCCCAACCTGGATCTCGATATCGCGCAGCACGGTCGTTGCACGCTCCGCCGGGAATTTATGTGCGATGGCCCAGCGCGGCGTACGCGATACGAAGCCAAGGCGCTCCTGCCAATCAAGCCGGTCCACCTTGTAGACGACGCCATCGATATCGTAATCGAGCTTGGCGCGCTGCTCCTCGATTGTGCGATGGAACGCGATCAGCTGCTCGACCGAATGACAGACCTTCAGCAACGGATTGGTCTTGAAGCCGCAGCGTTCGAACCAGCCGATCATGCCGGATTGGGTAGCCTCCGGCATCGCGCTCATCTGCCCCCACGCATACGCGAAAAACCCGAGCGGACGGGAAGCGGTGATCGATACGTCCTTCTGCCGCAGCGACCCCGCAGCCGAATTGCGCGGATTGGCGAAGATCGTGTCGCCGGCTGCCTTCTGCCTTTCGTTGAGTGCGAGGAACGCCTGCTTCGTCATGTAAACCTCGCCGCGCACCTCGCAGATCTCGGGGACGCCACGACCCCTGAGTTTCTTCGGCACGTCCCGGAGCGTGCGGATGTTGGCCGTTACATCCTCGCCTTCGGCGCCATCCCCGCGTGTAGCCGCGGTAACGAGTTCGCCTTGCTCATAGCGAAGCGACATCGAGAGGCCATCTATCTTTGGCTCGGCGCTGAAGTCGATGCGGTCCTGGTCGCCGAGCCTGAGAAAGCGGCGGATACGGCCGACGAAATCCAGCACATCCTGCTCGGAGAACGCGTTATCCAGCGACAGCATCGGCACCGCATGCCGAACCTTCCTGAATTTCCCCGATGGCGCGGCGCCCACCTTTTGCGAAGGTGAATCGCTGGCGACGAATTCCGGAAAACGGGCTTCGATCGAATTGAGACGCTTGCGCAAGGCGTCATACTGGGCATCCGAAATTTTCGGCGCGTCTTCCTGATAGTAAGCCTGGTTGTGACGTTCGATCTCGAGCGTCAGTCGCTTCAGTTCGACCTTGGCCTGCGCCTTGGTCATGGCCGAGACATCGCCAGCTGCTTTCGTGGAGTTCACGGCCATGCTTGCCGGCCGACTCTACGCGACCGCCGCGCGCAGCAACCGTTCCGCGGCGGCGCGGGCTTCGGCGGTGATTTCCGCGCCAGCCAGCATGCGGGCGATTTCCTCGCGGCGATGATCGGCGGCGAGCGCGTTGACGCGGGTCGCAACCCGCTTGCCCCTGTCGAGCGCATCTTTTGAGATCAACAGATGGTGGTTGGCGCGAGCGGCGACCTGAGGGGCGTGGGTTACCGCCATCACCTGCACCTTGCCGGCCAACCGCGCCAGGCGCGCGCCGATCGCGTCGGCGACCGCGCCGCCAACCCCAGTGTCGATTTCGTCGAACACCAGGGTGGGCGCCGAACCGCGATCCGACAACACAACCTTGAGCGCCAGCAGAAAGCGGGACAACTCGCCGCCCGACGCCACCTTCATCAGCGGCCCCGGCTTGGTGCCGGGATTTGTCTGAACCCAGAACTCGACGCGATCGAAGCCCTGAGCCCCCGGCGACTTTGGATCGGAATCGATCTGGGTCATGAACCGCGCCCGGTCCAGCTTCAGCGGTGTCAATTCGGAGTTGACGGCCTTATTGAGCTTCTCCGCCGATCTGATGCGTGAGGCCGACAGTTTGGTCGCCGCGGCGCTGTAGCGATCGTCTGCTTCCACGGCGGCTGCGTCGAGCTTCTTCAGTTGGTCTGCGCCCGCATCGATCAACGCCACGTCGTCGGCGTACTTGGCGGCCAAGGCCGCCAGAGCATCGACCGGCGTCGAATACTTGCGGGAGGCCGCGCGCAAGCCGAACAACCGTTCCTCGATCCGTTCAAGTTCGGATGGATCGAAATCCGCCGCGATCAAGGCGGCGCTGAGATGCTGGTCCGCCTCCTCCAGCGCGTTGATGGCCGCATC
>JBJMTO010000197.1:0-76192 GCA_045811665.1 Bradyrhizobium sp. | reverse complement strand
GTTTGTCTCCGCAAGCTTGACGCCAGCGTCGAGGCGTCAGGACCACACGACTTCGCCGTCCGCCTTGGTGCCGTTCGTCAGCGACACCTCCACGTCCATCGCATCCCGCCCCGCGTCCGTGACGATCGCGATACGCCCCTTGGTGGGACGAGACGGGCGGGACTACTGTGGTGATTTGCGTGGCAAGGAAACCGGAATATTTTTCGAAAAGGGGCTTGGCAGGCAAATCACTGATTTGCCGCCGAACAATCAGCAACGATTGTGAGCGTGTAGCCCGCATGAGCGCAGCGACATGCGGGTTGCCAGAGATCCCGGATGTCGCTTCGCTCATCCGGGCTACAAGGGCGGTACGCGAGGGACCCGATGAGGACTGCCTAGCAACCCATCCGCTCAGCGATCCCGTTAAAATCCTTGGCCACGATGTCCCAATCACCGGTCGCTTCAAAATCGTATTTCTGCAACGGGCCATACTCGGTCGGGCGAGCCACAAAGGCCGTCTTCAATCCGAGTTCCTGGGCGGCCTTTAGATCGCCGTTGTGGGCCGCGACCATCATCACCTGTTCCGGCGACAGGCATAGCAAGCGCGCGGCGCCCAGATACGTTTCGGGATCGGGTTTATAATGCTCAAACAATTCGGCGGATAATATCAGGTCCCATGGCAGCCCCGCATGTTTCGCCATGTTGGTGAGCAGCGCTACGTTGCCGTTCGAGAGCGGCCCGATGATGTATTTCGTCTTGAGCCGGCTCAGCCCCGAGACGCTGTCCGGCCATGGATTGAGCCGATGCCAACCGAGCGTGAGGTACTGCAGGTCGGCCTCATTCAAGCCCTTGATCGAAAACTGCGTCACCAGCATTTCCAGAGACTGCCGGTGCAGCGTGTCCAGGATCATATAGCCACGCTCGGGATGCTTGCGTACTTCGTCCATTGAGGCGGCATAGACGGCGCGCCAGCCGTCAACAAGCGCGGTCCAATCAGCCACGATGCCGCGCTGTTCGCCCCATCGCGTGAAGTCCGCAATCAGGCTGCTGCGCCAGTCGACCACGGTGCCGAATACATCGAAGACCAGTGCCTTGACGGCGGATACATCAGACATGTGAACGCCCTTCTTTAAAACTTCTTTCGGTATTGGACGAAGCCCGGCCGTTCAGCCAGCTGGTTATAGAGTTGCTGCGCGGTGTGATTGGTTTCGTGCGTTATCCAGTACAGCCGGCTTGCTCCGGCATCCTGCCCGGCGCTCTCGACCGCTGCAATCAAAGCACGTCCCGCTCCGCTCCCCCGCACGGAAGGCTCCACAAAGAGATCCTCGAGGTAGCAGTAGCAAACGGGAGCCCAGGTCGAACGATGTAGAAGGTAGTGAGCGATCCCGATCAGTCGTCCCTCGCGCTCGGCCACAAACGCGCCGAGATGCTCGAGCGGATCGAAGAAACGCCTCCAGGTCGCTTCCGTCACCTCAGCTGGCAGCGTCGATTTGTAGAAAGTCAGATAACCCTGCCACAACGGCTCCCACGCCGGCCTGTCGGCAGTCTCTACCGGCCGCACCGTGATTTCGCCAACCATGCCTTGCCTCAATCGAGATGGAATTTCTCGAGTTGCCTATGTTCGGCCCTGATGTAGCGGACGGTGCCCGTGACCGAGCGCATCACCACGGTCTCGGTCTCGATCACATCCTTGCGGAACTTGACGCCAGACAGCAGCGAACCGGTGGTAACTCCGGTCGCAGCGAACAGGCAATCGCCCCTCACCATTTCCTCGATGCCGTAGATCATGCGGGGATCGGCGACCCCCATCTTGCTGGCGCGCTCGCGTTTCTCCTCGTTGTCGAGGATCAACCTGCACTGCATCTGCCCGCCAATACAACGCAACGCCGCCGCCGCCAGCACCCCCTCGGGCGCGCCGCCGGTGCCGATATACATGTCGACGCCGGTGTTGTCCGGATCTGCGCAGTGAATCACGCCGGCCACGTCACCGTCCGTGATCAGTCGCACAGCAGCACCCGTGCTACGCACCCCCTGGATGATATCGGAGTGACGCGGCCGGTCGAGCACCAGCACCGTGATTGCCGAGGGGTCGACACCTTTGGCTTTGGCGAGCCGGGCAACGTTGTCGGCGGGGGATGCATCCAGCTCGACCACGCCTCTGGCGTAACCCGGACCGACCGCAATCTTTTGCATGTAGACGTCCGGCGCATGCAGCAGCGTACCGCCGTCCGCCATCGCCATGGTCGCGATCGCGCCGGGCATGTTCTTGGCGCACAGGGTTGTGCCCTCGAGCGGATCAACCGCGATGTCGACTTGCGGGCCCGCGTTCATCCCGACCTTCTCTCCGATGTAGAGCATCGGCGCCTCGTCGCGCTCGCCCTCGCCGATGACGACAGTGCCTTCGATCGGAAGCTTGTTGAGCTCGCGGCGCATGGCATCCACGGCTGCCTGATCGGCGGCCTTCTCGTTGCCGTGGCCGCGCAGCCGCGCCGCAGAGACCGCGGCACGCTCCGTCACCCGCACAATTTCGAGCGTTAGAATACGCTCGAGCAAAAGCTGCGGGGGAACGGAAATATGGGTCGACATCAGCAAACTCCCTGGGACTTCAACGGCGGGTGTTGCAGCCCGCACGCTCATTTTGCGCGCGATCCGTCGGGATCACACGCTAGTTCTTTTCGATCCGTATCACCTGCGGCCGGCCACTTATGACCTTGTCGCGCTGCACCGCCTGCAGCGCGCGATATACCGCGTCCTCACTCGTGGCATAGGTAATCAGGACGACCGGGACCGGCGAAGCTTTCCCCTTCGCGCTCGCCGCGTCAACGCCATCCGGGTGCCGCTGCACGATTGATTCAATGGAAATCTTCTGTTCCGCCAGCCTTGTCGCAATGGCGGCAGCCGTGCCGGCCAGATCGCGCGCCATCAAGCGGATGTAATAACCACCCTCGTGGCGCTCCATCGGAGCCTTGACGATCGTCCGCAACTTCGCTGCGGGGCGTCCGAAAGGATTGGCGCGGATGCCGCGGGCGACATCGGCGATGTCGGCGACCACCGCGGATGCGGTGGCGGCGCCGCCCGCGCCCGGACCGACGAGGGTGATCGGCGGGAGCCCCTCCCCGTCAATGGTGACCGCGTTGGTCACGCCCATGACCTGCGCGATGGAGGACGATTTCGGCACCATGGTCGGGTGAACCCGTTGCTCGATGCCTTTCGCGGTCCGCACCGCCACCCCGAGTAGCTTGACGCGATAGCCGAGCTGTTCGGCTGCCTTCAAGTCTTCCGGCGAGATGGAGGAAATGCCTTCCACATAGACCGCGCGTTGCGCGAGCCTGGTGCCAAACGCAAGACTCGCCAGAATGGCAAGTTTCTGCGCGGTGTCGTGCCCATCGACATCAAATGAAGGATTGGCCTCGGCATAACCCAGGCGCTGGGCATCCTTCAGGCATTCAGCGAACGACAACCCCTCCTGCTCCATGCGGGTGAGGATGTAATTGCACGTGCCGTTGAGGATGCCGTAGATGCGGTTGACATCGGTCCCGGCCAGACCCTCACGAAGCGTTTTCACCACCGGGATTGCCGCGCCGACCGCCGCCTCAAAATTGAGTGCTCCGCCATGCTGCTCCGCCGACTTGGCCAATCGCAGTCCATGCTTCGCTATGAGGGCCTTGTTGGCGGTAACGACCGACTTGCCCGAGTTCAGCGCGGCTTCGATCGCCGAGAGCGCCGGCTCGCCCGATCCGCCCATTAGCTCGACGAAGCAGTCGATCCCGGGATCGCTGGCCAACGCCAGCGGGTTTTTGACCCAACTGACACCGCGCAGATCAAGCCGCCGTTTCTTGGTCTTGGAACGGGCGGTGACTGCGACCACGCGCACGCCGCGCCCACACCTCGCCGACAAACTCCGGCTCTGCTGCTCGATGAGACGGACTACTTCGGCGCCGACAGTGCCGAGCCCCGCAATACCCACTTTAAGGGGTGCGACCATGACCAAAACAACCTGCCGGAGAGAGGATTACGAGGCGATCCGATCCGAAAAACGGGAGCCGCTTTCTGAATCAGGCCTACCGCCGGTTGGCGAGAGGAACCACGTTGTGCAACGTTTCGATGCCGCTTTCAAGGAACCGCCGCACGCCACGGGCGGCTTGCCGGATCCGTTGCTCGTTTTCCACCATGGCGATACGAACGTAACCCTCGCCGTGCTCGCCGAATGCCACCCCCGGCGAGACCACCACGCCGGACTTCTCCACCATCAGGGTCGCGAATTGCATGCTGCCGACGCCGCGGAAGGCTTCCGGCAGCGGAGCCCAGGCGAACATCGAGGCTTCCGGCGGGGGGATTTCCCAGCCCGCACGACCGAACGATTCCACCAGCGCGTCCCTGCGCTTGCGGTAGGTGTCGCGCATCTCGCGAATGCATTCCTCCGGACCGTTGAGCGCCGCGGTCGCCGCCACCTGGATCGGCGTGAACGCACCATAGTCGAGGTAAGATTTCACGCGCGCCAGTGCCGCGATGATGCGCTCGTTGCCGACGGCAAAACCCATGCGCCATCCCGCCATCGAAAAGGTCTTCGACATCGACGTAAATTCTACCGTCACGTCGATCGCGCCCGGCACCTGCAACACCGAGGGTGGCGGATTGCCGTCGTCGAAGTAGACCTCCGCATACGCGAGATCCGACAGGATGAAGATCTCGTGCTTCTTCGCAAACGCCACAAGATCCCGGTAGAAGTCCAGCGTCGCGACATAGGCGGTCGGATTGGAGGGATAGCAGACCACGATCGCCAGCGGCTTCGGGATCGAATGAACGATTGCACGCTCGACCACTTCAAAGAATTGCGGCGTCGGCTCCGAGGGGACCGAGCGGATCACCCCGCCGGCCATCAAAAATCCGAACGCATGGATCGGATAGCTTGGGTTCGGGCACAACACCACATCGCCGGGGGCGGTGATCGCCTGGGCCACATTGGCGAAGCCCTCCTTGGAGCCCAGCGTGGCCACAATCTGGGTGTCCGGATTGAGCTTCACTCCAAAACGGCGATCGTAATAAGCCGCCTGGGCCTTACGGAGCCCGGTGATGCCGCGCGAGGCGGAGTAGCGATCGGTTCGCGGCTTGCCGAGCGTTTCCTTCAATTTCTCGATGACGTGGGAGGGCGTCGGCAGGTCCGGATTGCCCATGCCGAGGTCGATGATATCTGCGCCGGCATTGCGTGCGGCCGCCTTCGCAGTGTTGACCTGCTCGAACACGTAGGGCGGCAACCGACGGATGCGGTAGAATTCTTCCATGGAATCGCTCCGACAAGGCAGAAGTGCCGACACTCCGCGGGAGAAACCGGTCGGCTTCGTTCAGAAGACGCCCCAAATCAACGATTTAGGGCGAGTTCAGGCGCAGAGTTGAGTGCAGTTCGCCCTGAATTGCGTTGAAACGCGGCCCTTTTAGCACGGAGGCCCACCAGCGCCAGTGCGTGAGGTCACTTGGCCGAGACTTTGGCTGCGGGCGCCGAAGCCTGGCGATCGCGTGCGGCCCGTAGCTCCGCCTCGACCTTGGCCCGCTCCGCCGGGGCCATCGCGGCCTCCTGGCGATCGGGCGGCAGATCATGGACCGGAAGGTACGATCCAGCCTCCTTGGAACGCGGCGGCGCGTCGGCAGGGGTCCCCAGCGGTAAATCCGCGATCGAAGTCGAGCAGCCGGCCAGCGCAAGCGCGGACATTAGCAGCGCAACCAAGGCCGATCCCTTGTTTCGATCCATGGACATCCGTCCGGTCTTCCTCTCGGCCCTTGAAAGGCGCACGCTCTTTTTATTCGACGGTCGCGACAAATGACCAAACTATTGCCGCCCTGAACGATTAAGGCCAATGCAGGAAATCCAAGTGTTGAGGCTTCAATATGACGGAAGCAAGATGCTTTGACGCACCGCAACAAGCCCGCTTCAGATGTTAACCTCGAAGCACCGTGGGACCATCGGCGCGGTGACGAAGTTGAAATGAACCTATAGTGTTAACGACATGAGCGAAGTTACGGTCGAGACCCAGGCAGCAAAGAAATTCGACCCCGAAGCCTTCGCGATGAACCTCGCGCAGGCGATGGAAAGCACTGGCCAAGCGCTCGCTGCCTATCTGAAGGCCCGCGATGGCGAACCCGCCACGCCACCTAGCGAGGTTGGCGAAGTAATAAAGACCTTCACCGCAGTGGCTGAATACTGGCTCTCGGACAGCCAACGCTCAGCGGAACTGCAGAAAAAGATTGCGAGCGCCTATCTCGAGCTGTGGGGTTCCTCGGTGCGCCGTCTGGCCGGCGAGCAAGTCCCGCCGGTGATCGAGCCGTCGCCGCGTGACAAGCGCTTCAAAGATCCCGAATGGAAAACCAACCAATTCTTCGAATTCGTGATGCAGCTTTATCTGCTCACCACGCGCTGGGCACACGACCTCGTACGCAACGCCGAAGGGCTCGATGCGCACACCCGCAAGAAGGCCGATTTCTACGTCCAGCAAATCAGCAACGCGTTGGCGCCTTCCAATTTCATTCTGACCAACCCTGAAGTTTTACGAGAGACGCTGGCGTCGAGCGGCAACAATCTCGTTCGCGGCATGAAAATGCTGGCCGAGGACATCGAGGCCGGCGGCGGCAGTTTGCGAATCCGTCAATCGGACCCGGCCAATCTGGTGGTCGGGGTCAACATGGCGACCACGCCCGGCAAGGTGATCTTTCAGAATGAGTTGATGCAACTGATCCAGTACGAACCGACCACGGAGAAGGTTCTTCGCACGCCGCTTCTGATCATTCCGCCCTGGATCAACAAGTTCTACATCCTCGACCTCCGGCCGGAAAAATCCTTTGTCAAATGGTGCGTCGATCAGGGGGTCACCGTGTTCGTCATCTCCTGGGTCAACCCGGACAAAGCCCTGGGGACGAAGACTTTCGAAGACTACATGAAGGAAGGCCCCCTCGCCGCGATGGAAGCCATCGAGCGCGCCACCGGCGAGATGAAGGTGCATACCCTGGGCTATTGCGTAGGCGGGACGATGCTCGCCTCGACTCTCGCGTGGCTGGCGGCAAAACGCCGCGTGCGCGTGACGTCGGCGACATTCATGGCCGCGCAGGTCGATTTCACGCACGCCGGCGATCTCCTCGTGTTCGTCGACGAAGGCCAGATTTCGTCGCTGGAGCGCGAGATGCAGGTCTCGGGCGTGCTCGAAGGCAGCAAGATGGCGATGGCCTTCAACATGCTGCGCTCGAACGACCTGATCTGGTCTTACGTGGTCAGCAATTATCTGAAGGGACAGCCACCCTCGTCATTCGACTTGCTGCACTGGAATTCGGATGCGACGCGGATGCCGGCCGCGAACCATTCGTATTACCTGCGCAACTGCTATCTGGAGAACCGCCTATCGACCGGCAGCATGGTGCTGGAAAACACGCTGCTCGACCTCTCCAAGGTCAAGGTGCCGATCTATAATCTGGCGACCCGCGAGGACCATATCGCGCCCGCGGATTCCGTGCTGTACGGCTCACAGTTCTTCGGCGGACCGGTGAAGTTCGTGCTTGCGGGGTCCGGACACATCGCCGGCGTGGTCAATCCGCCGTCACTGGGCAAGTACCAGTACTGGACCAATGACAGAACCGAGGAGCTGACGCTTTCGGAATGGCTCAAGAGCGCCAACGAGCACACGGGGTCGTGGTGGCCAGACTGGCGCGAATGGCTCGAGAGCATAGACGCGGAACAGGTGCCTGCGCGCCCGGTCGGCAGCGAGGCGCTGCCGCCGATCGAAGACGCGCCCGGCAGCTACGTAAGGGTCCGCGCGTAGCGCGGCGTCGCCCGATCGGGTTATAGTCTGCCGTCCCAGATTCGAATCCGACAGAGGGGGAACCAATGACGCGCGAATTGTTCTGGCTGACGCTGACGGTGATACTGACAGGCGTGATGTGGGTGCCCTACGTGATCAATCGGTGTCAGGTCCGCGGCCTCGCCGGCGCGATGGCAAATCCGTCCCGGAACGACAAGCCGCACGCCGAGTGGGCGACCCGCATGATGTTCGCGCACGACAACGCGGTGGAGAACCTCATTATCTTCGCGCCGTTGGTGCTCATCCTCGCCCAGATCGACTATTCGACCAAATGGACCGTCCTCGCCTCCGCCGTGTATTTCTGGTCGCGCGTGGCGCATCTGATCGTCTACACGCTGGGCTTACCGATATTCCGGACGCTGGCGTTCACGGTCGGATTCATCGCCCAGGCCGTGCTGGCGCTGGCGATATTCAAGGTGCTTTGAGAGCGCATGAGCTCAGGAGATTTTGCGCGCGACCACGAACAGCATCTCGGCCCATTCGCCGTCAAAGCCTCTGACCTTGCCTGTCTCGATCGACAGTGAACTCCAGTTGCCGGCGCTGGAGTACGTAGCTCGCAGCCAATCGGACGATGGATAGTTGTAGTAGCGATTGAGGCTATCCCGTCCGTCCGCCTCGCCCGCCTTGAAGCTCGCGTAAAAGTACCCTCCGGGCGTCAGCGCGCGCCAGATCCGCGCCAGCACCGGACCAAGCTCAGGTCTCGGGACATGAAGCAGGCAGGCGTTGGCCCACACGCCGTCATAGGCTTCCACCTCGTGCAAATCATGGAACAGCAACGTCTGGACGTGACGACCGAGACGACGCGATGCCTGCTGCGCCATTTCCGGCGATCCGTCAGTCGGACAAACATCGAATCCTTCGGCCAGCATCTGCGCTGAATCCGCGCCGGCGCCGCATCCAAGTTCGAGAATGCGAGCCGCGCTCGGAAGCAGCGCGAGAAAACGGCTCAGCCGCTGATGCTTGGCGATCTCGCGCGCCGCATACGCTTGCGCATTGCTCTCGTAGAATTCGAGGGTTTCCCTGTCCACGGCGGTCAGGGCTCGCCGATGCCCAGCATCAGGCGCATGTTCTGAACGGCCGCGCCGGAGGCACCTTTACCGAGGTTGTCGAGACGGGCGACGAGAAGCGCCTGTCGGTGTTTCTCGCTCGCAAACACATAAAGCTCGAGCATGTTGGTCTCGTTCAGCGCTTCCGGTTCGATCCGTCCGCTCTTTGCAGCCGCGTTGTCCAGCGGCATCACCGAGACGTCTTTGCTTTCGCCGTAACGCCTGGCAAGCGCGGCATGCAGATCGGTGCCATCCGGCTTGCCCGGCAACGTGTCCAGATGCAACGGAACGGATACCAGCATTCCCTGCCGGTAATTGCCGACCGACGGCACGAAAATGGGCCGGCGCGTGAGGTTTGCGTAAAGCTGGGTCTCAGGCACGTGCTTGTGCTCAAAGCCGAGACCGTAAAGTTCGAACGCTGGCGCGGTGCCGTCCTCGAAACTTGCGATCATGGACTTGCCGCCGCCCGAATAGCCGCTGACGGCATTGATGGTCACCGGGTAGTCGGCCGGCATGATGCCGCCATCGACCAGCGGGCGGAGCAACGCCACCGCCCCGGTCGGATAACAACCAGGGTTGGATACTTTCCGCGCAGTCCGCAGCTTGTCCGCCTGACCCGGCACGAGCTCGGGAAAGCCATAGGTCCAGCCGCTTGCGACGCGAAAGGCCGTCGAGGCATCGAGAACCTTGGGAGCCGCAGCCCCCATGGTGTCGATCATTGCGACGGTTTCTTTTGCGGCGTCATCCGGAAGGCAGAGGATCACGAGGTCTACTTCATCCATCAGCGCCCGCTTCGCACCTACGTCCTTTCGCTTCTCCTCGGAGAGGCTTTTCACCGTCACGTCATGCTGCAGGCCGAGGCGCTCGCGAATGCCGAGGCCAGTGGTGCCGGACGCGCCATCGACGAAGACGGCCGGTCTCGTTGAGCTACCAGCGGTCGGAGCTTGGCGGTTGGGCCGCTGTGTGTCCGAGAGGGTCATAGCGCGTTCCTTTCATCCGCGGGTTCACCGGCGCTCGCAGGTGAGTTGTAGTTCAACTGCGGCCGCAGAGCGACCATCTGTTCTCCAATCGATCGCGCGCCAGCCTCGTTCCCCGATACCAGCGCGGCGGCAACAGTCACGTGATCGGCGTCGGACTTGTGCTGGTTGAGCTTGAAGCTGCCCTCCACCTCATCCACCGACATCACGAAGCCTACAATCGCCTTCTTCAGCGCAGCGAAACGAGCGCCAGTTATCTTCGACACCGTCCAAGGCGGCTTGGGCGCCAGCCAACCTTCAAACCTTGCGCTGAGCGCATCCAAATGCGCGGCGAGTTGATCATCGGGCAGCATGCGCACAGGACCCGCGAGATGCACGGCCTGATAAAGCCAGGTCGGCACTTGTTCCGCCGAGGTGTACCAGTCAGCCGAAACATAGGCATCGGCGCCGCCAACCCCAATCAACCAAGGCGATTTACCGTCGGCGAGCTTCGCGAGTGGATTGTGGCGCGCGAGGTGAAAAGCGACCTTCGGCGCGCCGTCCTCCCCGTAAGTAAGGTCAAACGGCAGCGGCGATGCAATCGGCCTCGTGCCGTTCCACGCCGTGACAGTTCCAAATCCGCGCGCCTGGGCGAACGCGAGACTAGCGGCTCGATCCGGCTTGAATACGGGAGGCGTGTACATCTCAAACTCCTGCTTGAAGTAGGAGCCGCCAGATGAAACCGCGTTTGGGGAGAGAAGCCGCGGAGTGGATCCGGCGGCGAAGGCTGAAATCTTAAACGCAGATATCGGCCCAAACCGCTGAGGTGCGGCGGCGGCGAGCGATGACAATGGTCACTGCGTTGATCATGGCGCGGCTATAAGGCCGCGCCCGTTCGTCGTCAAGATGCTCGATCGCTTATTGCAAAGGAGGCCGTCCCGGGGCGACGTCTGATGTCGCCCCGGGATTGCAGATCATCAGATCACAGGGCTCCAGGGCGCCGGGACCAGCCGGTACCCATTACCGTCCTTCTCGACATAGCCGTTGGCCGGGAACGGATAGTGGAAGCCCTGGACGCGCATCCGGTCCGCGACAAGCATGTCATAGACCTTGCGCCGGGTCGCCTCAGCCATGGTGGGGTCCTGATCGAACATCAGGTGCCAGCCTGGGTTGGCGACGAACAATGACGGGTGGTTGGTCACGTCGGACTGGATGAACAGCTTGTCCGAGCCGGAGGACAGCACGAACGAGGTGTGTCCCGGGGTGTGACCGACGGTAGACACCGCTGCCAGTCCGGGAGCGACGTCCTTGCCCCACTCGTAAGGGGTGACCTTCTTCTTGAGGCCGGCTTCGAAAACCCGGCGCGCGTTCTTGAACACGCCCTGCATGCGCTCGGTGGTCTGGCGGCTCATCTCGCCGTCATCCATGAAGTACTTCCACTCGGCGGCAGGCACCAACACTTCAGCATTCGGGAAGGCCAGAACATTGTCCGCCGTAAGCAGGCCGTTGATGTGGTCGCCATGGAAGTGAGAGATCACCACCATATCGACGGCTTTCGGGTCGAAGCCCGCTGCCGCCATGTTGTTTGCGAATTGTCCGACATTGCCCTTGCTGGATGCAAAAGCGCCAGGGCCGTTGCCGGTATCGACGATGACCAGCTTGCCCCCGGTATTGATGACCAGCGGCGCGAAATGGACGCTCATCTTGTCTTTCGGCAGGAAAGCCTTATCGAGCGCGGCGTTGACTTCGTCTTTTTTGGCATTGAGGACCAACGTATCGGGGAGCGGGAAAGTATTCACGCCATCCGAAATAGCGTTCACCTGTGCCTCGCCAACCTTGTAGCGATAGAAGCTGGGCGCCTGCTTGTCGGCGAGCGGCACTGCCGCTCCGGCAGGCGCGGTTGGCAGCAAGGGGGTGGCTGCGAGCGCAGCGGCCCCGGCAAGTGCGTGACGTCGTGTCAATTCCATGATGCTCTCCCATAGATGTGATGCGGATTCCCCGCTTCTTGGCATATGACGGGGCGGTTTTTACCAGATTTCCTGCTGCCACGCGATCATGTCGGCGCGACGTCGGCCCCGGTAGTCAAGTGGACCAACACCCCGGCATCGCCCTTATTCCGACGCACCACCTAGACGGCGCGCCAAAGCCACTGGAGAGCCTCCCCAATGACGTCGCCGAAGAGCAGCAGGGCGGCTGACCAGACCAGCGCGGAGACGAAATTGGCGATCTGAAACGGCCAGTAAGGCATCTCGAATATGCCGGCCGCGAGCGGCACGGACGCCCGTAGTGGTCCGAAAAAGCGGCCGATGAAGATGCTGGGAACGCCCCAGCGTTTCACAAAGGCCTCACCGCGCGGCAGTATCTCCGGATAACGCGACAGCGGCCAGATCTGCGCCACCTGTTCCTTGTAGCGAAAACCAAACCAGTACGAGACCCAATCACCGAGCGCCGCACCGATCGCTCCGGCAATCCAGACGGGCCAGACGCTGATCCCGCTCACCCCGATCAACGCGCCGATCGCAACCAGCGCTCCCCATGCTGGAACCAGTAGTGAAATGAAGGCGAGCGACTCGCCGAACGCAAGCAGCAGAACGATCGGTGCCGCCCAGACCTGATGGTCGCGGACCAGATCGGCCAGGGCGCGCGCAAAATCTTCCATTCCGAACGCCCTTCCCCCGCGAATTAAGCGTTGAACCCTCCTGCGGATCCGATGCCTCGGAACAGGTACGCCAGCGCCCTTAGTTACATCAAGTCACAAAGGCGACGACATGGCCTCGGCTGTCCGGATGGCCTTGCAGACAACCAAACGAACGAGGTCCGGGAGCGAGCTGAGCCGGCCCATCTACTGCTTGGATCGCGTCTCTGCCAACGGCGGTGGCTGTGAAGGTTTGGCGGTTCGCTTCGTCCTCGCCGGGGGTGGCAAGGGTTCCGGTTCTGCGCCGCATCGTTTCTGATCGGCCATCGTAGACAGGTACTGCTGGCGGTTCTGGAGTGCAGCGATTTCAGTGTCAGCCGTACCTTGGAAATCCATTCCGAACCAAAGCACGGGAATGAACAAACCGGCGACTCCCGCCGCCACATTTTGTGTCGTCTTCAGCCCCTTGTCGGATGCGAGTTGCTTTACTTTCTCATTGTTGGCGGTGACCTCAGCCAAAATCGCGGCGCAATCCATGTAGCGGTCCGTTGCTTGGACAACAGCAACGGGCGCTGGCGCTCGACCGGCACAGCCAACCACGGTGGGGCTTAGCACCACGGTCATCAAGAGTCGCATGCGCTGATTCCCCAACCACCCACAAAGAACCGTTTCGCAATCTAAGGCTGAAAGCAAGAAAACTCTCGCGCTTAGCACGAAAAGTTCGTGTTCGAAGCGAAAAACACGGCTGGTGCCAGTCACGGGTGCTCGTTCGGTCACCTTTTGAGCCCAACCGTGGCATAGTCAGGCGGACCGATTCGCACCGCGCGGCCGCGCTGCTTACATGAAATGACATGCCCAAACCTTTGAAATTGCCTATCAAAAACAAACCCGCCAGTGACCTTTTTGGCGCTTCAGAACCGCAAGGCCGGCCACTGAAGATGCCGGCGCGCGGCTCCAGCGCGGAAGCCGGCTACACCGCCCGAGACATCGAAGTGCTGGAAGGCCTCGAACCGGTACGGCGCCGGCCCGGGATGTACATCGGCGGCACCGATGAAAAGGCGCTGCATCACCTGTTCGCCGAAGTGATCGACAACGCGATGGACGAAGCGTTGGCCGGACACGCGTCCTTTATCGAAGTGGAGTTGAGCGCGGACGGGTTCTTGACCGTTACCGACAACGGCCGGGGCATTCCGGTCGATCCGCATCCGAAATTTCCAAAGAAGTCTGCGCTCGAAGTGATCATGTGCACGCTGCATTCCGGCGGCAAGTTCGACTCGAAGGTTTACGAGACGTCGGGCGGACTGCATGGCGTCGGCGTATCGGTGGTAAATGCTCTTTCGTCGCGCCTGGAAGTAGAGGTTGCCCGCGGCCAAAAGCTGTTTCGGATGGCGTTCGAGCGCGGTCACCCCAAAGGCAAGCTTGAGGATCTCGGTAAGATCAACAACCGACGCGGCACCAGGATCCGGTTCAAGCCGGACCCGGATATTTTTGGCGCGAAGGCTTCCTTCAAACCGCAGCGCCTCTTCAAGATGGCACGCTCCAAGGCCTATCTATTTGGCGGTGTCGAAATCCGCTGGCATTGCGACCCTGCTTTGTTGAAGGGGTTGGAGGATGTGCCCGCGGAGGACAGTTTTCATTTCCCGGGCGGGCTGAAGGACTTCCTCGCGGCCGCGATCCATAATGACACCCTGGTGCACCCCGAAATTTTCTCCGGCAAGTCGGGACGCGTCGGCGCTCACGGCTCCTGCGAGTGGGCTGTAGCGTGGACGGCGGACGCCGACGGATTTCTCTCCTCTTACTGCAACACCGTGCCTACGCAGGACGGCGGCACCCACGAGTCCGGAATGCGAAGCGCGATGTTGCGCGGCTTGAAAGATCATGCGGAGCGGGTCGGTCAAGGCAAGCGCGCGGCGAATGTCGTTTCAGAGGACGTCATGGTTGGCGCGGCGGTGATGCTTTCGGTCTTCGTGCGAGAACCTGAATTCCAGGGCCAGACCAAGGACCGTCTTGCGACCGCCGAAGCGCAACGGATCGTCGAGCAGGCCATCAAGGATCCGTTCGACCATTGGCTTTCGGGCAACCCGGCGCACGCGAATAGGCTGCTCGATTTCGTGGTCGATCGGGCGGACGAGCGGCTGCGGCGCCGCGCCGAAAAAGAGATTGCACGCAAGACCGCAGTCAAGAGACTCCGTCTGCCAGGCAAGCTGTCGGATTGCATCAACACCGCGGCCGAGGGCTCGGAACTGTTCATTGTGGAAGGCGACTCGGCCGGCGGCAGCGCTAAGCAGGCCCGCGACCGCCAAACCCAAGCGGTCCTGCCGTTGCGTGGAAAAATATTGAACGTCGCATCCGCGACCAAGGACAAGCTAACGGCGAACGCGCAACTTGCAGACCTTGTGCAGGCCATGGGTTGCGGCACGGGAGCGCACTACCGCGAGGAAGATTTACGCTACTCCCGGATCGTCATCATGACGGACGCTGACGTCGACGGCGCGCATATCGCCTCGCTCCTGATCACGTTTTTTTATCGGCAGATGCCCCGGCTCATTGACGAGGGGCACCTCTATCTCGCCGTGCCGCCGCTGTACCGCCTGAACCATGGCGGCAAGACCGTGTATGCCCGCGACGATGCCCATAAGGACGCCCTCCTTAAGAGCGAATTCAACGCCAACGCCAAGGTCGAGATCGGCCGCTTCAAAGGGTTGGGCGAAATGATGCCGGCGCAGCTCAAGCAGACCACCATGGACCCGGCGAAGCGATCCCTGCTTCGGGTCGTGCTGTTGGCCGACGACCGCGAGGGTACGGCCGATTCGGTGGAGCGCCTGATGGGCACCAAGGCCGAGGCGCGTTTCGCCTTCATTTCCGACAAGGCGGAATTCGCCAGCGACGACCTGCTGGACGTGTAGCCCAGCGCCGACAAACCTCACGATCCCTCGACGCACGCGCCAAATGCAAGCCGGGTCCCAGCCAGCCGAATTAGCTGTTTAACACACGTTTTTTAGTAAGGTGTAACATCCCTGCAACAGCATTGGCGGCGGTACCTGCTAAGGTCACCTTAGGTTGAGATTCCCTGCATTTGCGTTTGCAGCGCGATTGGGTCCGGCCGCTGATAAAGGGATGGCAAATGAAAAAGCTAGGACTCGCTCTCGCCATAGTAGCAGCATTCACCGGATCGGCTGTGGCGGCCGACATGGCGCCGCGCGCTTACTCCAAGGCACCTGCTCTGATGATGGCGCCGAGTTGGACTGGCCTATGGGTTTCCGGCGGCTTCGGTTTTGGAATGATGGAGTACAACACGTCCGTCACTAGCGTCGCGGGCACAACGGTTTTTGATTCCGGGCATGACACCGGTGGCAAGGGTTGGCTTGGCAAAGTAGGCCTGGGATACGATCATCAGTTCATCGGCAATTTTGTAATCGGCGCCTTTGCGGACGCGCAGTGGTCGGACATCAAGGGCCAGAATTCGTTCACCTGCCCCGGCATTTGTAGCGGCCCGACGCAGGGATATAGTGGACAGATCAAGAATGATTGGTCGTGGAGCGTAGGTGGCCGCGTTGGCTACGTAGCCCTTCCCGGACTGCTCACTTACTTTAATGGCGGATTCACTCAAGCAAACTTCGAGCGGGCCAACTACGTTGTGGCTTCTGACGGAGCGCCGGGCGGACCCGTGCTGGATAGTCGGCGCATGAATGGCTACTTTCTCGGGGCGGGCACTGAATACGCGATCACTCAACTCCCAGGCCTGTTCTGGAAGAGCGAGGTTCGTTTCTCGGACTTCGGTAGCCGAACCGATTCTCAAAGGTGCCTTGTGAGCGGAACTTGTGGCACGGCGGGCACTGTTCACTCGCTTGATCGAAATCACGTTTACGAACAGGCCGCGACAACGGAACTGGTTTATCGCTTCAATTGGGGCGGTCCGGTCGTGCCGGCGAAGTAACCGATTGCGAGCTAAAACTTGAAGCCCCGGCATCGTCCGGGGCTTTCTCGTTCGTGGTGCTCTCTAAAAGGCTCGGCCCGGGGCCTGAGCATTGCATAGACATTCTGCAACTCCCCCTCGTGTCCATTCAACCCTTGCACATCCGTAATTATACGGACGTTTTCCATTGGGTGTGCCCGCCCGGCAACAGCATTTCAGATCGAAGCCGGTATAGTCCTCGAACGTTCCTTGAGATTCTCTGATTTCCACCCCCTTTCACGCGATCGGGCTGAACGCTTTTAAATGAGGGATTGACGATGAAAAGAATGGTACTTGCTCTGGCCGCCGTTGCGGCGTTCACGGCCCCGGCTCTCGCCGCTGACATGGCAGCGAAGGCGCCCATGATGGCAGCCCCAGTCGCGTATGCACCGTCGTTCACCGGGTGTTACATCGGCGGCGGCGGTGGCTATGGCCTCTGGAATCAGGAAAATACAGTGTTTATCGACGGTCCGCCGCGCATTCAAGCGTTGCGGACAACAACTGAGGGCGGCCGGGGTTGGTTCGGCACGGTCCAGGGCGGTTGCGATTATCAACTCTCGGCCGGCGGGTTTTTAGGGGGGGGCGGCATCGTGCTCGGCGCGTTCGCCGATTACGATTTCGCCGATCTTAAAGGCGACGTCGGTCCTTTCCCTGGATTGATCGGCCACGAGAAGATGAGCTCAGCGTGGGCTGTGGGTGGCCGGATTGGTTGGGTGGCACTTCCGAGCCTTCTGGTCTACTTCTCGGGTGGTTATACCGAAGCGACCTTCGACCGGACGGACTTTAGCAGCGTCGCATTTCCGATCCAGCCCGGTGGCCCGTTCGCTTTCATAGACAAGCGAACCTATAAAGGCTGGTTCCTTGGCGCTGGCGACGAATATGCGCTCAGCTTCGTCCCGGGCCTGTTTTGGAAAACCGAATACCGCTTCTCCGAGTTCGATGTCGCAAGCAATCCCCTCCGAGTGTTCCCAGGTGGTGGTTTGCTTGGCGATACGATCGACTCCAAGAAATTCGTCCACACCGTTCGCAGCGAGCTGGTCTACCGCTTCAACTGGAGCGGCGTCGGTGGTGCCCGGTACTGATCTGAGCTAAGCTCCAGCTACTCAAAAGCCCCGGCATCGTCCGGGGCTTTTTTGTGCGCCGTTGAATGCGCATCGCTCAAACCTCCACCCTGCTCTTGCGCCAGCTCGGGCCTCGCGCCACTCTGAGTCCGGGTGCAAAATGGCCGCGCGTGCGCGCGATTGGGGATGTCCGAATGCGTAGACTACTTCTGATCCTCGGTCTTGTTGCGCTCGCGATCGGGCTGTTGTGGATTGGTCAGGGCACGGGCACGATCGACTGGCCGCAATCGAGCTTCATGATCAGGCAACTGCAATGGGCCGGCTACGGGGCGGCGCTCGCTGCGGTCGGTTTGATTCTGATCTGGCAGAGCAAGCGCTAAATAGTCGTCAGGAATGAATCATGAAAAGCGGTCTCTTCGACCTTACCGGAAAGGTAGCCATTGTTACCGGCGGCAATGGCGGCATTGGATTGGGCATCGCGCGCGGACTTGCCGAGGCCGGCGCTGATATCGTCGTGGTCGGACGAAATGAAGCCAAGTCGTCGTCCGCAGTTACCGATCTCAAAGCCTGCGGCGTCCGGGCAATCTCGATCACCGCCGATGTGACCGACAAGGCAGCCGTCGCCGCGATGATCGAGCGGACCGTACGCGAGCTTGGCCGGCTCGATATTCTCGTCAACAACGCCGGTATCAACATTCGCAAGCCACCGGATGCGCTCGAACTCGATGAGTGGGACAGCGTCATCAAGACGAACCTGACCAGTGCGTTCCTGTGCTCGAAGGCGGCTTACCCAGCCATGAAAGCCGCCGGTGGCGGCAAGATCATCAACATCGGTTCGATGATGTCGATTTTCGGCGCCAGCTTTACGCCGGCCTATGCCGCGAGCAAGGGCGGCATCGTTCAGTTCACGCGCTCCTGCGCGTGTGCATGGGCGACCGACAACATCCAGGTCAATGCGGTGCTGCCAGGCTGGATCGATACCGATCTGACAAAGCGCGCGCGCGAGCAGATCGGCGGGTTGCACGACAGGGTCCTCGCGCGCACCCCGGCATCGCGCTGGGGCGTGTCGGCCGACTTCGCCGGCATCGCGGTCTTTCTAGCCTCCCGAGCTTCTGAATTCGTGACCGGCACCGCGATCCCCGTCGATGGCGGCTTTTCGATCATGGGATAGCTGTAGCGTTGGCGCCGGCTACCTAAGCGCACGGGCCCGGAAAGCGCCGCGTTGTTCTCTCAACGCGGAAAGCTCTTGATCTCGGAAATGCTTCATCGCGACAGGACAACTCGACTGAAACAAGTAGATGGCGCGAGTTTGATGTACGGCTGAGAGTTCCTGCGGATCGGGCACGGTCGAGCCGATCCCAACCCGGACCTCAGCTATCGCGGGACCGAACGACACCAGCGCGTGTAATAGACTAACAAGCCACTGGCCTTCGCGGACATGGATAATCCCTCTGCTGGGCCAGTAATTGTGCAGAACCGTTAAGGTTTTTCGGTACTTCCCGCGCCTGCTCCATTGACTTTGGCCAATTCGCCCCTATGTTCCGCATCGACGCGGCCCGGTATCGAAACGCGATATCTTGAGTAAGCCGCCTGTCTGCGTATCCAACACCCCGAGCAAATTTGCGTGCCGTTCCGGGGTTGAGCGAGACAGTTATTTCCGGGATTCCAAGCGGCGGTTTCCACCAGAGGCTCAATGTCCTTTTCCCATCTCGGCTTGTCCGAAAAGGTGCTCGCCGCCGTTGCGGCCACCGGCTACACCACCCCGACCCCCATTCAGGAACAAGCGATTCCCCACGTTCTGGCGCGGCGCGATGTTCTCGGCATCGCCCAGACCGGCACGGGCAAGACTGCTGCTTTCGTGCTGCCGATGCTCACCCTGCTTGAAAAGGGCCGTGCCCGGGCGCGAATGCCACGAACCCTGATCCTGGAACCGACCCGTGAACTGGCGGCCCAAGTCAAGGAACAGTTCGACAAATATGGTGCAGGCCAGAAGCTCAATGTCGCCCTCCTGATCGGTGGCGTCTCGTTCGGCGACCAGGACGTCAAGCTGACCCGCGGCGTCGATGTGCTGATCGCAACTCCCGGCCGGCTGCTCGATCATACCGAGCGCGGCGGGCTGTTGCTTACAGGCGTCGAACTTCTGGTCATCGACGAAGCCGACCGCATGCTGGACATGGGCTTCATTCCTGACATTGAACGGATCTGCAAGATGATTCCGTTTACGCGGCAGACGCTGTTCTTCACCGCGACCATGCCGCCCGAAATCGCACGCATCACCGAAACCTTTCTGCACAACCCTGAAAAGATCGAGGTTTCGAGGCCCGCGACCACCGCCGTAGGAGTAGCCCAATTCCAGGTCGGCGTCGGGCGCGAGCCGCACCAAAAACGCGAGACGCTGCGCCGCCTGTTGGGCGAGGCAAAAGACCTCAACAACGCGATCATTTTCTGCAATCGCAAGCGCGAGGTTGCGCTCTTGCACAAGTCGCTTTTGAAGCATGGCTTCAGTGTCGGTGCCCTGCACGGCGACATGGATCAGTCGGCCCGCACCGCGGCGCTCGATCAATTCCGCAAAGGTGAAATCCCGCTTCTGGTTGCCTCCGACGTCGCCGCGCGCGGCCTGGATATTCCGGCGGTCAGCCACGTCTTCAATTTCGACGTGCCCCATCACGCCGATGACTATGTCCATCGCATCGGGCGAACCGGTCGTGCCGGTCGCGCCGGCACCGCAATCTCCATCGTCGGGCCGCTCGATCATAAGTCGATCGCCGCGATCGAGAAATTGATCGGGCAAAACATTCCGCGCATCGACACTGGCTCCGACAGCATTGCCGACGATACCTCGGAATCCGTCTCTACCGCCGAGACCGAACAGCCGCGGCGATCGCGTGGACGCGATGGGAGCCGAGAGGGTGCAAGAGAAGGAGCACGTGAGGGTTCACGCGGCGGCCGCAAGCCCCGCCGCGAGCGCGAGCCGCGGCGATCAAACACCAATCGCCACTCCGAACCAAAAACGCAGGCTCCCGTTGCGGCATTTAGCCCGCCGGTCCCGCCGCCACCGTCACGAACGCCTTCGATCGGCCGCGAGCCGACACCGCAGACGTCTCGCGATTCATCGTCAGAACCTGCCGATCACTCGCATCTGCCGGCGTTTCTGCTGCGTCCCGTTCGCGCCAGAGTCTGACGGCCAAGCCAAGGCGAGCAGCCGTTTACGGGTCGTTCATTTCCGTCCGTTAACTTGCGAGCGCTTCGTCACTGCTGCAAATGCGGCCAGCGGTGTCACGCTGCTTGGGGACAAGGGGTGATCAAGTTGCTTGACGACCACGAGCGCACGATGGCTTTCGCCGAAGTCGCGCTGGGCCAGATCAAGTGCCTCCGACAAACCGCCGTCCCTCGCAATTATGAAATCTGGTATGTCTACGCGACCGGATACAACGCGCCTCTCAACCAGATTATCAACGAGACGCTGGCGCGCAACGGCAAGCTTACCGAAGCCGATCTCGAGCAGATCTACGACGCCTATCTTTCCCAGATCAAGACCAGCGAACGTATCGACAAGGTAGGCGCACGCGTCATCGGCGAAATCGATGACGTCATGTCGCTGATCAGCGACGCGCTTGGAATGTCGACCAGCTATGATGCGACCCTGTCCGGCGCCACGCAGCAGCTCACCGGCGCGCACACACGTGAGCAGGTCAAGGCGATCGCCGAAACGCTGCTGGCCTCCACCCGCCAGATGCACAACACCAACAAGGCGCTTCAGGACCGGCTGTCACTCTCCAAAGCCGAGATCAGCAACCTGCATCAGAGTCTGGAAGCTATTCGCGCCGAAAGCCTCACCGATCCGCTGACCGGGCTAGGCAACCGGAAACATTTCGACCAATCCATTGAGGCTGCCGTGCAGACTGCTCTCGCAAACGGCGAGCCGCTTTCGCTGATGATGTTCGACATCGATCATTTTAAATCGTTCAACGACAATTACGGTCACCTCACGGGCGATCAGGTGCTGCGGCTGGTCGGCATGTCGCTGAAGCAGACCATAAAAGGCCAGGACATCACCGCGCGGTACGGCGGCGAGGAATTCGCTGTGGTGCTCCCCAATACCGCCCTGCGCCAGGCACTGACGGTCGCGGACCACATCCGCCGCGCCGTGATGGCGAAAGAATTGAAGAAAAAATCCAGCGGCGAAATTCTCGGCCGCGTGACTATTTCCGTGGGCGTGTCGATGCTCAAGCCGGGCGACGATACCGATGCCTTGATCGAACGCGCCGACGCCTGCCTCTACGCCGCAAAGCGCAACGGCCGCAACCGCGTCATCTGTGAAGCCGACCCCGAATACGCGGCCGAAATGCAGTGTCAGGTCGCCTGAGCCGCACTGGTGGCGGTATTTCCGTCAGCGTGGTGCAATCCTGCCGCGCCCTCGAGGCATCAAGCTTGAGGCGGGCACGGGCGCGCGCGAAGCTGCCTTCTCCTTCGTTTGTTTTTTAGCGGGCCGCTTGGGCCGTTTGCGCGATCCAACTCTCTTCGAGAGCGCCGCTCGTTGCGCCGCCGCCAGGGCATCCCTCGCCCACCCCGTCAACTCCTGCGGATCGTCATACAACCGTTCCGGCAACCGCCAGTAAGAGGCGACGGTGACGGTCTTGGCCCTGGTTTGATATTGAAACGGCGTCGAGCCTTCCGACTCGAAGCGCGGGATCGTTTGATCGTCGGCCCGAAAATAAAGTCCACCCCGCAATGACAGCGCGAAGTTGACGCCGTCGACTGAAATGCCAAAGCCTGAGAACATCCGCCGGATGGTCACAGGTCCGAAGTCGGAGAACAGGTCGAGGAGGAAGTCGCGGTCCATGGGCGCTGGCTCGCCGTCGATCAGCCTGACGCGCTGAACCGTATCTAGCCGTCCAACTTCGCAGGCGTGAGCTGCACGGACTCGCCACAACCGCAGGCACTGGTCTGGTTGGGATTGTTGAAGATGAATTGAGCCGACATCCTGTCGACTTTGTAGTCCATCTCGGTGCCCAGCAGAAACAGCACCGCCTTGGGATCGACCAGGATCTTGACGCCCTTGTCTTCGACCACCTCGTCGGTCGGCCGGATATCATGGGCATATTCGACCGTATAGGACTGCCCTGCGCAGCCGCCATTCTTGATGCCGACGCGCAATCCCACGATTTCCGAGTCCGCTCGCTTGGTCAGCTCCGCAATCCGCTGCGCGGCGGCTTCGGTCAGCTTCATCACTTGCGGGCGCGGCCGTGGCTTCGGCTTGGAGCCGGGTGTCGAAGGTTTGGGCGTCATGTCTATCATCGCTTCACCACATATTCAGGACGAGGCGCGCCTCGTCGCTCATTCGATCCGGGGACCAGGGCGGGTCCCAGACAAGATTGACGTTCACTATGCCCACTCCGGGCACGCTGGCGACCGCGTTCTCCACCATCTGCGGCAATTCCCCGGCCGCCGGACAGTTCGGGGTCGTAAGCGTCATTACAACATCAATGCTGCGATCATCCTTGATGTCGACCTTGTAGATCAGGCCGAGTTCGTAAATGTCGGCCGGAATTTCCGGGTCGAACACCGTCTTCAGCGACGCCACGATCTCGGCGCCCAGCCGCTCGGTCTCCTCCGGCGGCAGTGCCGATTGAGTCTCCATGTTGCTGGTTTTGACTTCAGCGGTATCGCTCATGAAAACAGTTCCCGCGCCTTGACCAGTGCTTGTGCCAGATGGTCGACTTCTTCACGGGTATTATACATGCCGAACGAGGCCCGGCACGTCGCGGTCACGTTGAACCGCTCTAAAAGCGGCATCACGCAATGCGTGCCCGCGCGCACGGCGATGCCTTGGCGGTCGATCACGGTTGCGACGTCATGCGGATGCGCGCCCTTCATCTCGAACGAGATCACCGGTCCCTTGTCGCGAGCCGTGCCGATCAGACGCAGCGAATTGATCTCGCGCAGTCGCCCTTGGGCGTAGCTCAACAGATCGTGCTCGTGCGCGGCAATGCGCTCCTTCCCGATCGAACCGACGTAGTCGATTGCCGCAGCCAGACCGATCGCCTCTACGATCGCAGGCGTTCCGGCCTCGAACTTGTGCGGCGGGTCGCCATAGGTGACCCAGTCCCGGGCCACTTCGCGGATCATCTCGCCGCCACCGTTGTAGGGTCGCATCGCGACCAGATGCTCGTGCTTGGCGTAGAGCACGCCGATCCCGGTCGGGCCGTACAGCTTGTGACCGGTGAAGACGTAGAAATCGCAGTCAATGTCCTTGACGTCGATAGCCAGATGCACCGCGGCCTGGCTTCCGTCGACCAGCACCGGGATGCCGCGGGCGTGAGCAATTTTTACAACGTCCTTGACGGGCACGATCGTACCCAGCGCGTTCGACATCTGCGTGATCGCGACCAGCTTGGTACGCGGGGTCAGCGCTTTCTCGAATTCGTCGAGCAGGAAATTTCCTTCATCGTCGACGTCGACCCACTTGATGACTGCGCCATGGCGCTCCCTGAGGAAATGCCAGGGAACGATATTGGAATGGTGCTCCATGATGGAGAGCACGATCTCGTCGCCGGCTTTGATATTCTCCTGGCCCCAGGACGACGCAACAAGGTTGATCGCCTCGGTGGCGTTGCGGGTGAAGACAATCTCCTCAGAGCGCCCGGCGTTGATGAACTGTGCGACCTTGATGCGCGCACCTTCGTAGGCCTCCGTCGCCGCGTTCGCGAGATAGTGCAGTCCGCGATGCACGTTGGCGTATTCGGTCTTGTAGGCCTGGGTCATGCGATCGAGCACGAAGTTCGGCTTCTGCGCCGATGCGGCGTTGTCCAGGTAGACCAGCGGCTTGCCGAAGATCTTGAGCGACAATGCCGGAAAGTCTTCCCGGACTCGCGCTACGTCATATGAGCCATTCAGGACAGCCGGATGCATGGTCATCCCCGTGCCTCCAGCCAGCGCTCCGCCCCCGACACGGCCAGTTCGCGCAAGGAGTCGTTGGCGATCGACTCGATCGCCTCGCCTACGAATGCCTGGATCAGGAGTGCCTGCGCTTCCTTTTCGGAAAGGCCGCGCGCGCGAAGATAAAACAGCAGGCTTTGATCCAGCGCGCCCGTGGTCGCGCCATGACCACAGGTTACGTCATCGGCGAAGATTTCCAGTTCCGGCTTGTTGTCCGCTTCGGCCTCGTCGGACAAAAGTAGCGCCCGCGTCATCATCTTGGCGTCTGTCTTTTGTGCGTTCGGGCGAACGATGATGCGGCCCTGAAACACCGAATGTCCGCGCTCGTCGACGACCGCGCGAAAGATTTCGCGGCTGTCGCAGTTCGGCACCGCGTGGTCCAGGAACAGCGTGCTGTCTGCATGCTGACGCCCGTTCAGCAGGTTGACTCCATTGGTCTCGACCCGCGATCCCTCGCCCGCAAACGTTATGACCGCCTGATAGCGGCTGACACTCGACCCGCTCGACAGGGCAAATGTGTTGAAATGGGCTTTTGCACCCAACGTGATCGAGGCCGACGAGATATTGAAGGCATCGCGGCTGTCCTCGATCAGACGCACATGATCAAGCCGTGCGCCGTCGCCGATCGAAACCACGAGGGAGTCATGAACCTGATACGCTTTCGCGCCGGCATCGGCGATATAGCTCTCCACCAGCGTCGCCGCGGCGCCATTGCCAATCCTGAGCAAGGAACGGGTGAACATCGCGGACGGCTGCCCGCCGGTGGCGACGTGGACAATGTGGAGCGGCTGGGCAAGCGCGGATCTATCGGCGACCTCGATCACCAGGCCGTCGGTCATCATCGCCGCGTTCAGCGCCACCATCGGATCGGAATCACCGGGCTGGAACAACTGGGCCTGCAGCTTGGCATCGCCGCCCTCCAGCGCCTCACGGAGCGTGCGAAAGACCAGCCCCTGTTCGGGATCGCCGACGTCGGAAAGCATTGGCGCAAACACGCCATCCACGAGTACTAGCCGGCGCACGCCTTTAATGGCATGCAGTTTGCTGGCAGTCGCTGCCCGTGCCAGCGCCGCCGCATCCGGCTCCGGCGCAAGCGGCAGTACTTCCCGCATCAGTACGCGCAGATCGGTGTACTTCCAGTCCTCGATGCGCCGGTGCGGGAGGCCAATGCTCTTGTAGCTTTCAAACGCCTTTCGCCTTAACTCCGCGACCTTGCCGCTGCCGGGCAGCCGGTCGCGCGCGACGGTGAAGGCATCGCCCGTGCGTTCGGTTTCGGCTTTTGCCAGTGCAACATTCATCATGAAATCCGCTTCAAACCTCAGGCCGCGTCTTCGAACTGCGCGTACCCGGAAGCTTCGAGCTCCAGTGCAAGCTGCTTGTCGCCGCTCTTCACGACCCGACCTCTGGACATCACGTGAACGAAGTCAGGCACGATATAGTTCAGCAGTCGCTGGTAATGCGTGATCACGACCATCGCCCGATCAGGCGAGCGCAGTGCGTTGACCCCGTCCGCGGCGATCCGTAGCGCGTCGATGTCCAACCCCGAATCCATTTCATCGAGAACACACAGGCTGGGCTCGAACAATGCCATCTGCAGAATCTCGTTCCGCTTCTTTTCGCCGCCGGAGAATCCAACGTTCACGCCCCGCCGAAGCATCTCCTGCGGAATGTTCAATCGTGCCGCGACCTCGCGAACCTTCTTCAGAAAGTCGGGCGTGGAGAATTCGCTTTCGCCGCGGGCCTTGCGCTGCGCGTTTAATGCTGTTCGCAGGAACGTCATGGTCGCGACGCCGGGAATCTCCACCGGATACTGGAAGGCGAGAAACACGCCCTTCGCGGCGCGCTCGTCCGGCGACATCTCAAGCAGGTCCTCGCCATCGAACAGAATTTCCCCGGCCGTCACTTCGTAGCCCGGCTTGCCCGCAATCACGTGGCTCAGGGTCGACTTTCCAGACCCGTTCGGTCCCATGATGGCGTGGACCTCGCCCTTGTTCACGGTCAGCGACAGCCCGTGGAGAATCTCACGATCCTCGACGCGAACCTGCAGGTTTTTGACTTGGAGTAGTGCCATTTCTTATTTCCTAACCTGTCATCCAACGACCCTTCGCAGGCGCGGCATGACGACGTTTATCCGACGCTGCCTTCAAGCGAGATCGAGATCAGCTTCTGCGCCTCGACCGCGAACTCCATGGGGAGTTGCTGCAGCACGTCCTTTACGAAACCATTGACAACGAGCCCGACGGCCTCCTCCTGCGACAGCCCACGCTGCACACAGTAGAACAGCACGTCCTCGGATATCTTCGAGGTCGTCGCCTCGTGCTCGAACAGAGCGGAGGAATTCTTTGCCTCGATATAGGGCACGGTGTGCGCGCCGCACTTGTCCCCGATCAGAAGCGAGTCGCAGGCGGTGAAGTTACGCGCGCCGGTTGCCTTGCGATGCGCGGTGACCAAGCCGCGATAAGTGTTCTGGGACACGCCGGCCGCGATGCCTTTCGAGATGATCCGGCTCGTCGTGTTCTTGCCGAGATGGATCATCTTGGTGCCGGAATCGACCTGCTGGTGGCCGTTCGAGATGGCGATCGAGTAGAACTCACCCCGGGAGTTGTCGCCTCGCAAGATGCAGCTCGGATACTTCCAGGTGATCGCCGAACCGGTCTCGACCTGAGTCCAGGAAATTTTCGAATTGTTGCCTCGACAGTCGCCGCGCTTGGTGACGAAATTGTAGATACCGCCGACGCCCTCGGAATTGCCGGGATACCAGTTCTGCACCGTCGAATATTTTATCTCGGCATCATCGAGCGTGACCAACTCGACCACGGCTGCGTGCAGCTGGTTCTCGTCGCGCTGAGGCGCGGTACAACCTTCGAGGTAGCTGACGTAAGCGCCTTTGTCGGCAATGATCAGCGTCCGTTCGAATTGGCCGGTATTGCGCTCATTGATGCGGAAGTAGGTCGACAGCTCCATCGGGCAGCGCACGCCCGGCGGGACATAGACAAATGAGCCGTCGGAAAACACCGCGGAGTTCAGCGTCGCGAAGAAATTGTCCGAGGTCGGCACCACGGTGCCCAAGTACTTCTTTACAAGCTCGGGATGCTCGCGGATCGCCTCCGAAATCGGCATGAAGATCACGCCAGCCTTCTTCAACTCTTCCTTGAACGTGGTGGCAACCGAAACCGAGTCGAACACCGCGTCGACAGCGATTCTGCGCTCACCCTCGGGGCGCACCACGCCCTCCAGTACTTCCACCTCGCGCAGGGGAATGCCGAGCTTTTCGTAGGTTTTGAGGATTTCAGGATCGATCTCGTCGAGCGACGACACCGATTTCCTCGGCTTGGGCGCCGAGTAGTAATAGAGATCCTGATAATCGATTTTCGGGTAGTCGACGCGCGCCCACTTCGGCTCGGACATGGTCAGCCAGCGGCGATACGCCTCCAACCGCCATTCCAGCATCCAGGCCGGCTCGTTCTTTTTCTCGGAAATGAAGCGGACGGTATCTTCCGACAGGCCTCTGGGGGCCTTGTCGGACTCGATTACGGTCTCAAATCCATAACGATATTGATCGACGTCGATCCGGCGAACCCGATCGACCGTCTCTTGTAGGGCCGCCATTCCATCCTCCGCTCGCGGTTTCAAGGACCGCGGTGGATCAATTCCAAAGCTTTACGACGTTTCGGCGCGAAAATCACCTGCTTAGAACCGTTCAAGCCGTGTTTCGTCGCTCTCCTCTAGTTAGGGTACCGGCGAGCTTTCGCCAAGCCTCCAGGCAGCGATCGATGTCCGCGTCTGACGTAAACCAGCCCAGACTGAGCCGCACCGCTCCACTGGCAACTTCGCGGCCAAATCCCATCGCTTCCAGTACATGCGATGGTTGTACTTTGCCAGAGGAACAAGCAGAGCCTGAGGACACGGCAATTCCGGCCAAATCGAAGCCAATTACGGCGGTTTCGGCCCGGAGCCCAGGAACCGTAAACAGCGTCGTGTTAGGCAAGCGCGCCGCCTCCTCCGAGAACACGATCACACCGGCGGCCTGCCGCAGGCCGGTCTCCAGCTTCCTCCGCAAGTTTTCCAACCTGATCGCCTCGGTGGGTAGCCCAGACACTGCGGCCCTTACGGCGGCCCCAAAGCCCGCGATTCCGGCAACGTTCTCGGTGCCAGCGCGGTACCCCCGCTCCTGGCCGCCCCCGCGCAGGATCGGAGCCAGCCCCTGCACTCCTTCCGCCACAATCAGTGCGCCGGCCCCTTTCGGGCCGCCAATCTTGTGTGCGGAAATCGTCATCAGATCCGCGCCTAAAGCATTGATATCGGCCGGAATCTTCCCGAACGCCTGAATCGCGTCGACGTGCAGCAATCCACCCGCGGCGTGGACGATTTCCGCGGCCTCACCCACCGGCTGAATGGACCCGGTTTCGTTGTTTGCCAACATTATCGAAACCAGCGCCGGTGGTGGTTTGTGGAGCGCGGCTGCGAGACGGCTTAGATCGAGCACGCCCGAGCGCGCTACCTCTACGGTGCTGAGCGATCCCTGGGGAAATCGTCCCCCGGCCATGACGGAAGGATGTTCGATGGCCGACACAAGCAGCCGTTGCACTGGAGATCCGGACTCCTTCATCAGCCCTGGTGTGAGAGCGAATGTGTTAGCTTCGGTTCCGCCTGACGTAAAAATGACATTGCGGGGGAGCGCGCCTACCGCGGCTGCGATAGCTCCCCTGGCGTCCTCGACCATCCGCCGCGCTTGCCGCCCTTCCGCATGGACCGACGAGGGATTGCCCGAGAGATCCCACGCCGCGGCCATGGCCTCCCTGGCCTCGTGGCGCAGCGGCGTGGTGGCATTCCAGTCCAGATAGACGCGGTCGGGCATAGGCCGTCTTAGCACTTTTCGTATTCGGGCCAACGGCTACGCGGTGCCGGCGAACGTAGGTTCCGTTGGAATGGTGCAGCCCGCGCTAACTCCAGAGGCCTTGTCATGGTCGATGGCGATCGACCACACGTTTCTATACTAAGCCCGTTGCGACCTCGCTAAGGCGCACAAAACCCTTGCTTTTTGCCCCTCGCCCCATGGTAGAACGCGCCACGAGTTCACCAAGCGCCGTCGCGTCTCGCCTCACGGCGCCCAATCAACCCTCGATGCATGTTTTGTCTGCGCAAGCCAGAACCAGCACAAAGCGGGATTGATTTGCCAAGGACCATCAATGCCTGAAGTTATTTTCACCGGCCCCGCAGGCCGTCTCGAGGGCCGCTATCATCCGGCGAAGCAGAAGAATGCGCCTATCGCGATGGTGCTGCATCCGCACCCGCAGTTTCACGGCACGATGAACCACCAGATCATCTACCAGTGTTACTATGCATTCGCGCATCGTGGATTCTCGGTGCTTCGCTTCAACTTTCGCGGAGTCGGGCGTAGCCAGGGCGCATTCGACCATGGCACCGGTGAACTTTCGGATGCGGCTTCGGCGCTCGACTGGGCGCAGACTATCAATCCCGAAGCGCGAGCCTGCTGGGTCGCAGGCTTCTCTTTCGGGGCGTGGATCGGGATGCAGTTGTTGATGCGCCGCCCGGAGGTTGAGGGTTTTATCTCGATCGCTCCACCGGCCAACCTCTACGATTTCTCGTTCCTCGCGCCCTGCCCCTCGTCAGGCCTGATCGTGCATGGTGAGAGAGACGCGGTGGTGCCTCCAAAGGACGTTAATACGCTGGTCGAGAAGCTGAAGACGCAAAAGGGGATCGTGATCGATCAGCAGATCATTCCCGGGGCGAACCACTTTTTCGACGGCAAGCTGGAGCCGTTGATGGAGACGGTGACCGGTTATCTCGACATGCGGCTCGCCAACGTCAGATAAGCCACGCGGACGACGACAATCACGCGGCGGCGTGCGCCTGAAGCCGTGATATCCGTGAATTCCGGCGGTCGAGGAAATCGCGGAGCAGCGCCGGATAATCGGCACCGACGGCGCCACGCACCGATGGCCGGGCCGCGAGCGACTTGCGCCAACGAGCCAGCTTCGGCTTGCCGGTCAGAATTCCGAAATCCGCGATCTGGTCGAACACGTCGAAATAGCGGAACACCGGACCGTACACCGCATCGACCAGCGAAAAGTTTTCTCCGGCGAACCATGGCGCAGCTGCAACGCGTGCCTCCAGTTGCGCAAACCGCCCCGCAAGCTGCGACGTCTTCAGTTCGAACGCCTGTTGATCGGGCGCCGAGTAGAAACCCGCGATATCGTTGAGGATAACGGAACCGAAATCGATCCAGCCACGGTGGGTAGCGCGGCCCAGGGGATCGGCCGGATGCAGCGGCTTCGGCTCGGTTTCCTCCAGGTATTCGAGAATGACAGCGGACTCGAAAATGGCGGCCTCACCGACCTGCAGCACCGGCGTCTTTCCAAGCGGAGAAACCGCCAGGAACCAGTCCGGCTTGTTCGCAAGATCGATATCGATCCGCTCGAACGCGACACCCTTTTCCGTGAGCGCGATCACTGCTCGTTGCACATAGGGGCAAAGCTTGTGGCTGATCAGTTTCAGGGGAGCGGCCATTGGAATCTCACGATTCATGCATCTGCATATAAAATTGCATGCAAATGCATGAATTGTCAAGCGGCTGCCGTCGTCATTCAAGGGTGGGCAACAACCCCGCCCGTCATCGGAATCGGGACACCGGTGGTGGCGGGGTAGCTCAGCGGCAAGCCCCTCAGACCGCGGGCTGCGAGAAAGCCGAACGCCTGCGCCTCAATGGCGTCGCCCGCCCAACCCAGCGCGTCGGCCGCCTCCACTGTCGAAGGCACAAGCCTCTCCCGCAACATGCGCAGCATCGTCAAGTTGCGGGCGCCGCCGCCCGTCACGATCCAGCTCTTCGGCTCCTTCGGCAGCAACGAAACGATTCCTGCGATCGCCTCGACGGTGAAGGCGGTCAGGGTCGCCGCAACATCGGCGGGAGATCCTGCGGGCAGAGCAAGGGACGCAAAATGATTACGGTCGAGCGATTTGGGCGGGGGCAGCGCGAAAAACGGATGCTGCATGGCACGAATGATCCATGCCACGTCCACGACGCCTTGAGAGGCCGTGCGGCCCTCACAATCGAACGGCTGAGCCATGGTCCGAAACATGAAGTCGTCGAGCAGCGCATTGCCGGGGCCGGTATCGCAGGCAATCAGGACGTCCGGCCCATCGATGTAGGTGATGTTGGAGACGCCACCGATGTTGACGACCACCATCGGCCCGTCGCGATCCAGCGACTGGGCCAGCGCCCGGTGATACACCGGCACAAAAGGGGCGCCCTGCCCGCCGGCGGCGACATCGGCCGCGCGGAAATCGTGCATGACGGGAATATGGATGGCCTTGGCGAGCGCGGTGGCGTCGCCAATCTGAACGGTCATGCGCTGCTCGGGTCGGTGCAGCACCGTCTGGCCGTGAAAACCGACGATATCGACGCCATCGCGTGAGATGTGGTTTTGCGAGGTAAATGCGGCGACCGCCTCCGCGTGGGCAATGGTGACGGCGCGCTCCGCCTCGCGCAGGATGCCGGGACGGGCATCGCGCTGCGGCAGGTTGACGGCTTCAGTCAAGGCCTGGCGCAGGAGACCGCGCTCTTGATCGGTATAAGGCCTGTACCCGGAGGGTCCGAACGCCTTGACGCGCTTGCCGTCAGTTTCGATCAACGCGACGTCAACACCGTCGAGCGACGTCCCGCTCATCAAGCCTATCGCCGTCATCATCATCGTCATATTGTCCGCAGGCTTCCTGCCCTCGACGACCAGCTTGTGTCGAACTAGCACTTCTTATAATGCCACAACGCGCCGCATCCCGGCAGCCTCTTCCGTCGGGGGTTCCGCAATCAGCGAAAATACCGTGATATTTGTATAATCAGAGTCGCCCCCAAATGACTGCCTTTAAATCTGATTTTCTCAATGTGCTGCAAAGCCGCGGGTTTATTCATCAGATTTCGGACCCGGAGTCGCTCGATGCGCTCGCGACGAAACGAGAGCTCGTCGGCTATATCGGCTTCGACTGCACCGCGCCTTCCCTGCATGTCGGCTCGATGGTGCAGATCATGTGCCTCTATTGGTTGCAGCAGACCGGCAACAAACCGATCGCCCTGATGGGCGGCGGAACCACGCGCGTCGGCGACCCTTCCGGCAAGGATGAGAGCCGCAAGATCCTGTCCATCGAGGACATCGAGCACAATAAGGAGGGCATCAAGCAGGTGTTCTCGCGTTTCCTGCGCTTTGGCGATGGAAAGCATGATGCGATCATGCCTGACAACGCCGAGTGGCTGACCAAGCTGAACTGGATCGAGATGCTGCGCGACATCGGCCGGCATTTCTCGGTCAATCGCATGCTGGCGATGGATTCCGTCAAGCTCAGGCTAGAGCGCGACCAGGAGATGAGCTTCATCGAATTCAACTACATGATCCTGCAAGCCTACGACTACGTGGTGCTGAATCAGCGCTACGACTGCCGGCTGCAGATGGGCGGTTCGGACCAGTGGGGTAATATCGTCAACGGCATCGACCTGGGCCGGCGCATGGGCAGGCCGCAGTTGCACGCGCTGACGACACCGCTGATCACCACTTCGTCAGGCGAGAAGATGGGCAAGACCGCAAGCGGCGCGGTCTGGCTCAACCCGGACATGAAGAGCCCGTACGAATACTGGCAGTTCTGGCGCAATACCGACGACACCGATGTCGAGCGTTTTCTCAAGCTGTTCACGACGCTGCCGCTGGACGAGATCGAGCGCCTGGCAAGGCTGCAAGGGGCCGAGATCAACGAGGCCAAGAAAGCGCTTGCCGACGCCGCGACCACACTCCTGCATGGCCCTGAGGCCGCCCGGCTCGCGGCCGAAACCGCGCGGCAAACCTTTGAGGAAGGCGCCATCGCGCAGAATCTTCCACACGTAGAAATCGGCCGTGCCGAACTCGAGGCAGGGCTCGGCGTGCTGACGGCGTTCGTCAAGGCCGGCCTTGTAGCCTCGAATGGCGAAGCTCGCCGTCAGATCAGCGGCGGCGGACTCCGTGTCAACGACATCCCGGCTAGCGACGACAAGATGATCCTGAAGCCGGCAGATCTCACGCCCGAGGGCGTCATCAAGTTGTCTGTCGGCAAAAAGCGCCACGTCCTGCTCAGGCCTGCATAGGCGCATTCGGTTTCCACCCTTGCTCCGGGGCACGAAAGCGCGCTCCTTTCTGCCATGGAAGGAAACTCGCGAGAAAAGGACGTGCCCGGCGCGGTGAAGCCGACGCGGGTTGCGCTCAACGTGCTCGCGCTATGTTTCATGCTATCGGTGATCGGGCGCGGACTTGGCGAAAGCTTCACCGTATTCCTGAAGCCGATTTCGGAGAGTTTTGGCTGGGACCGCGCGCAGGTGGTCTCAGTTTATTCGCTGACCGCGCTCTCCGGCGCGATCGCCGCGCCGCTGATCGGCCGGATGTTCGACCGATCGGGACCTCGAACGGTTTATTCGATCGGGCTGTTGCTGCTCGGCGGCGCGTTCCTGATCGCCGGCCACGCGCAACAGCTTTGGCAATTCCAGTTGAGCGTGGGGATCTGCGTCGGCATCGGCATCGCCTTCATCGGCAATGTCCCCAATTCCATACTGCTCGGCCGCTGGTTCGGCCCGCGACTGCCGACCGCAATGGCTGTCGTTTACTCCGCCACCGGTGCCGGCGTGCTGATCCTGCTTCCGGCCTCGCAGCTCCTCATCGATCACATCGGCTGGCGCGAGGCCTACCAGATCTTCGGCGCGGTGGCGCTGTTGCTGTTGCTGCCGCTATTGATCCTGCCGTGGCGCTTGTTCTCGGGTGGTTCGCCCAACCTGACAACAAGCGACGTCAGCGATGTCGCGGGCGAAGGCTGGACATTGCTGCGGGCGATGCGGCACCACGCTTTCTGGGCGTTGTTTTCGACATTCTTCTTCACCGCCATAGGGATGTATGCGATCGCGCCGCAGGTCGTTGCGTACCTGATAGATGCAGGCTTCAAGCCATTGCAGGCCGCCACCGCCTGGGGTTTCAGTGGCATCGTGCTGCTATTCGGGATGCTGGGCGTCAGCTGGCTCGATGGGATCATCGGCCGGCGGCCATCGGTGCTGCTCAGCTACGCTGTTTCGATCCTCGGCATCGTCATGCTCTGGCTGTTGCAGTGGTACCCGAACTTCTGGCTGCTGAGCGGCTTCGTCGTTTGTTTCGGCAGCATGATCGGCTCACGCGGTCCTCTTTTGACGGCGACCGCCATGAAGATATTCCGCGGCGAGCGGGTCGGGACCATTTACGGCGCCATCACAATCGGTAGCGGACTAGGTTCGGCGATCGGCTCCTGGGGCGGAGGCCTGATCCACGATTGGGCTCACAGCTACAATCCGTTGATTGCGTTTTCGCTCGTGAGCGTGCTGCTCGGGATGATTCCGTTTTTGGTCGTGCCGGCGTTGCGGCGCTAACCGGCCGGTTCATCTATCGCGGCACGATCCTCCTTTGTTCGAGTCGATTTGCGTGCGTCATCCATTCAGGCAGTGGCGCGCCGTCACGATGCCTGCCACCGGCGGCGGCTCCGGCCCAAGCGGCGACAGCTCCGAGCAATGTGGCGGCGGCCAACGAGAAAGCCATGATGATGGTGCTACGACGCGATCGCGCGATTGCGGCCTTCGAACTTGCGATCACGCTGTCGACCCTCCGCTCGGAGTCGGCCGGGGAAACCCCCGAGGTAGCCGCGACCTGTTGAACAAGATGAGTCCTATCCTCATTGCTGACGCCGCTATGGCTCGATGATGTCAGCAGAATGCGCCCAGCCTCAGCGCGCTCCGCACTGAGATCGACATTGGCCGGTCGTCGCGCGGACCGGAACAGGCGGTCGAGTTCGTAACTCAAGAGCGGCTCAGCGGCGCTCGCGTTTGCGGAGCTCGGCGACGAACGAGTGAGGGTCGCAGCGCCGATGATCGCCGCCAACGCGGCGCCCAACAGGACCGCCAAGGCCCAGGACGCCAGACCGTGAAATCCATCGCGGTTTTCAACTTCTTCGGTGGCGTGCGCACCTTCGGGCCTTCTTGTCCGTCCGGCAATGTAACCGCCAAATCCAAAGCTTATGATCGCCTGAAGGATCAGATAAATGCCTGAAAGAATTGCGAGCGCGGCTGAAGCATCTCGCCACGTGGGCGAGGCGGAGCTCACACCCAGGCCAACAGCGATGGCGAACGTCAGAAAGATGAAAGAGAGAGCTGCGCCGCCGATTGCACCGGCAAACACAGGTGTCCACTGCAAATACCGGTTTTCCGCATCGGCACGCGTCGCGGCTTCCATTGTCATGGTGTCAGCCCTTTATCGCAGACCGAAGAACGAAAGCACCGCCAGGATCACCACGATAAGGCCCACTAGATAAATCAATCCGTTCATATCAGCCTCCTATTCCGCCCTGCCCAGATAATCGTACCGGGAAAGGAAAGTTCCCTTGTTCGTGGCCGTGACGGGCGGTCCGACATGCGTGAGTCGGCTACCGATCAAAAGCAAAGTCAGCTTGGAGTTTGCGGATGCTGTCGAATGGGCGAACTGACGCCGCGTGCCGCGCGTCAAAATGGCGGGATCAATTGTTCGGTGGAAATTCGGCCGGAGTGTTTTGCTTGCCAGTCCCGAATTCGAAGATCTTCCTGAGCACTCCTGGCGCCATCGCCGAAATCGGATTGACGCGGAGCACCGGTTGGCCGGGCGTACCCACCACCTCGTAGGTTACGCCGATGAGACCCTCATTGCTGCCGCCGCCGAGGAAGAGGCCGACGATGGGAATTTGACCGAACATGTTGTTCAGCCCGTACATCGGAACGAAGGTGCCGCTCATGCGCACCTGATTGCCCGGATAATCTATGCTGCCCTCGATGGTGGCTCCGATGGTCGGGCCTTTCACGACACCCTCCCGGATCGAGAGTTGGCCGTTCTGGCGCGTGAACTCCGCGCGGAGCCGAGAGAACGAAATGCCGTTTTGCGCAGCGGTCGACGCGCCGGCGGCGACCCGATCGAGCGCACTCTCCCCTTTGACGGAGAAATCACGGACGTTGATGAGCCCGTCCTTTGCGCTGGGTTCGACGGTCGGCGGATCCATCGCCAATTGAAGCTGACCGCCGATCATCTTGGAGTAAGTGTCGGTGAAGCGGAAGAATGCTCCCGCGTCATTGGTATCGAGATAGATGACGTCGCGCCCCTGCCCTTTGCCGCGCAAATCCCCGACCAGCGGCGTATCGCGCCCCAGGCGGCCGCTAAGCGCGAAGTTTCTGATCACTCCATTGCGTCGCGACAACTTGCAATCGAGGCTGCGCAACGCTTCACCGTAATGTCCGGCGACCGCGCCGAGCTTCAAGTCCAGATCGATGTCGATGTTCTTGGTTTTGCTCTTGGCATCCGCGTCCCTGCCCGAAATCGCGGACTTGAGAAAGCCGCGGCCATCGAAGACATCGCCCCGCATGATGACTTTCACCACGCCGTCTGAACCGCGTTCAGCCCTCAGCGAGGTCTTGTCGCCGTCGGACGGCGAATAGGTCGGGAAGTTGGCGCTGATCAACTCGCCGTTCTGATCCACCTCGATCGAGCCCTTGATCAACGTTCCGGCTCCATCGATGACGATGTCTTCGAACCGGGTGGATTGCGGCTTTTGCACCACATTGAAGGCAGCGCGGCTGGACTTGCCCGGCAACTTGACCCAGCCCGGCAGAATGTTGTCGAGCTTCAAGGACGTCAAATCCGCGTCGATGCCGACCCGGCTGTCCGAGTTTCCGATCTTGCCGGTTACTTTGACCGGAACAGAACCGCTCACCGCAGGCCCGAGATCCAGTCCGAGCTTCGCGCGGCTGCTATCGTCGAGCGTCGCCTGCAACTTGATGTCGGCGTCACCTTCCGCCGGCTTCCGGTAATCCAGCGTTGCGGACTGCCCGTTTATCTTGACGTCGCCCCTCACCTGAAATCCCGCGTTGTTGGCGACGACCTTTAGGGTGTTGGCTTCCAGCTTCTGATTCATCACCAGCTTGTCGGCGGCAAATTGGCCCAGTTCGGCGCTGACCGTGTAGGTCGTGTCTGCCTTGGTCAGTTCGCGCTTGATCGGCAGCCCGAGCGTGATCACTGCCGAAACCGTTCCCTTGCTCGAACCAGGATCGATCAATGTTCCGGAAAATTCACTCAGCCGATCGGACGCCAGAATTTCAGCGGCCGCGGGTACCTGGCCATCGATCCGGAATCTGACCTTGGCGGGCGACGGCTTCGGCGCCATATCCGGCACCTCGAACAGGAAATCGGTGATGTTGAGCTTGCGCCCTGCGGGCGTATCTGACGCCGCCTGGCCGATGGTTACCGTTGCCGTGCGACCAGTGACGTGAGCTTTCAGGTCCGCATCGCGCACGGCCGGGAGTTGGTCCACCGGGTGCAAGGTCACACCGCTCGCAACGATATTGACCGCAAGACCGTCATCCGGGATCGGCGGTCCGCGTCTCGACAGGTTGCGAACCGGCGAGTTGACGCCAACTTCGATGCGTTGAACGGAGCCGCGTTCGATGCGTTCGATCACCCATTCGCGCACTTCCGGCACGATCAGCACGGGCCACATCCGTTTGAGCGCGGACGCCGACATCGGCGTACCGGCGAACCCCAGCGTCAACCGGGGCTCGGCCGAGTAGTCGACGCCCCCGGTTCCGGCAATGCCGATCTCGCCGTTGCTGATATCGGCCTGGGTCAGCAGCACCCGCCGTCGATCCGTGTCGAAACGCACACGCACGGCGATGCGGTTGAAAATCAGCGGCGGCTGCTCGGGGTCGATTGCGGCGAGCACGATGGTGCCGCCGCTGAAGCCGAGTTGCCAATCAGGAACGCTGTCGTTGGGCGGCTCAAGGTGCGCGAGCAATGTGATCCGATTCTGGCCCGAAACGATCTTGAACGGCGCAACCATCACCCGACGTGCGGAATCCCATTCGACATTGATTTCCGCGGAATCGATTGCCATCGGATAATCGGGCGTATCGCTGTCGGTGATGTTACCGGCCGCTGCCGTCAGCTTGCCGCGGAAATAGGTCGGCAGCCCGTCCCGGCCGAGTTCGCCCTTCAACTCTCCGGTGAGCGGCAGGTCCGCGCCATAGGTCAGGTCCTTGAGCCGCAGCGCGAGCAGAATATTGCTGGTGGAAACCTTATCCGCGCGGATATCCACCGAGCGGACACCGTTCTCTGGCGGCCCAACCACGACGCGAAGCGACCACGCCCGGCTGCCCTCTTCACCAACGCTCAGGGCGACACCGCCGCCGCGCGGGCGGCGCAGGCTCAACGAGATGTTTTCGAAATTCCATTTACTGCCGCGCTGCTGATCATCGATGAGCAGGGTCCCGTTCTTCAGCCCGATCTCGTTCAGGTTCTGTCCGTCCAGCCCCGTGAGGCTCAAGCCGTCGAGCCAATCGAGGCCGGCAAGCAGCCCATTGGTGGTGTCCGGGCTCTTGGCCGGCGCGGCCGGCGCCGCTGTCGATGGCGCGGATGGTGGGAACACAGGCGCTGGTGCAAGCGACGGACCCGGCGATGCCGAGTTCGCGGCAGCTTGTTTTTTGGAGGCAACGCCGGTCGCAAGCGGGCGGGCGTTATCGCCGGTAGATACTGTGACGTAGCCGTCCGGCGTGATCCGAATCGCCAGTTCCGCGTCCACGAGATTGAGGCTTTCAGCGCGCAGCCGCCCCATCAACAGCGCGGCGCCCGAAAGTTTGACCTCTGCCTTGGGCGCGCTTGCCACGATCGCACGATCGCGATCCCTGACGACAATGTCGCGGATCCGCACCGCAATCCGAATCCTGCCCGCACGCTCGATCTGCGTGCCGCCGACTTCGACCGTGTTGCCGTCGCCGATGTTTTCCTCGATTGCCGCCGCTAACCACGGCGTGGCCATCTCCAGGTTGATCGGACCCGCGCCCAGCCGCCACCAAAGGCCACCGAAGCACATCGTGAAGATCACCATCAACGCGGCGATCACAACCGCCAGACGTTTTACCCAGCGCTCACCCGCCAGCCATCCGCGCAAAGCTCCGAAGTAATCGCCGAGCCGATGAAATCCCGACCTCGAGCCGGACAATAGCCGGCGCGCGCGATGACCGGCCGCCTCGTCATGGTCCTGATCCCAATCGCCATCATCCCATTGGGATGGCGGGAGGTCAGCACGCGGATTGGATTCCTTGGGCGATGAATTGGTTGCCATTGCCTCTCGGTGCTGGCGCTGAGTATAGGTTTGATCGCTGCGAACACCTTGCCGGTCGACAGGTACCGAGCGCTCCTGCGACGGCATCGTTGCCGATCCTTCGATAGTACTGCTACTCCGCATTCGGCCCAAGCGGCGCGATCAACCAGCCGGCGGATGGTGCATCGAATCCCTTGTGAGCATACCCCAACCCCATCAGACCTGCCCCCCAGCGATAGCCCGAATCCGACCCGCCACAACAAGCCTGCAATAGCTTATGATTGATCCGCCGAAAGCGACGAAAGGAAGGCGTATGTCCAAGAAATCCCCCAAGAAAACCCGAAAGAAGCCCACCAGGAAAACCCCGGGGGTAGTCACTCGGAACACCGTTCGCGCTCAATCGGACAGATCAACAAAGAAGCAGGCGACGAAGAAGCAGGCAGCACAGACCCGACCGGGCAAAGCGAGCAAGTCAGGCAAGAAAGCAAGTCAGAAAAGCACCAGTGCTGGCGGCAGAGCATCGCAGAAGGCTCGCTCAAAACAGTTAAAATCCGCCGGCCCTACCCGACCGAGACGGCCAAAGGCGGCAGCAGCCTCAATGCTGCTGGACACTTCGACAAAGAATCACTCGCCACCCGAAACGAATCACGCGCCCGCCGCCCGCCCGTCCGGCGTGAGCGAAGGAGGCAAAGCGCCCGCCTTCCACCTGCCGCGCGACGGTGGCGGCACGGTCTCGTTGTCGGACTATGCCGGGAAAAAGCTGGTCCTGTTTTTCTATCCCCGGGCCGACACGCCGGGCTGTACGAGGGAGGCCATCGACTTCTCGCGGCTGTCGAGCGCCTTCGCCGAAAAACAGACGGCGCTACTCGGTATTTCCGCGGACCCGCCAAAGGCGCAGGAAGCTTTTCGAGACAAACACCAGCTCGCGACCCCACTTTTGTCGGATGAGCAGCACACGACGCTGGAAGCGTATGGCGTCTGGGGCGAGAAATCGATGTATGGCAAGACCTTCCAAGGCGTTCTTCGTACCACGATGGTTGTCGGTCCCGATGGACGCATCCTGAAAATCTGGCGCAACGTGAAGGTCGATGGCCATGCCGAGGCAGTGCTGGCGCAGGTGCAGGCCTTGTGATTTGAGCTGCTCCGTTCTCCAAAAATTAACCATGAGAAGGTCAAATCACCGGCGCGAATTTAGCCGTGGCGGAACTCCCCTCCGAACGGCGCGGGAGTGCCGATGTCGTTTCGTTCCGGTCACCATTCCGAGAACCCCCAGCACCATCCTCATGAGCACGGCAGGCCATCCGCCCGCCGCGCGCAGCCAAAGCATGCCAAGTCCTCGCCGCGGGAGGAGGACGGGTACACGCTGGTACACGCCGGCAAACAGGTCCGTTTTGGCCCGGTGGTATTCTGGATCGTTGTCGGCACGGTCGTACTGCTCGGCATGTGGTCGGCGGCCACTGCGACCTACTTCGCGTTTCGCGACGATGTCCTGACACGGCTGATCGCTCGCCAAACCGACATGCAATACGCGTATGAGGACCGCATCGCGGAACTGCGCGCCAAGATAGATCGCACCACCAGCCGTCAATTGCTGGACCAGGAACAATTCGACCAAAAACTCGAGCAGATCTCCCGGCGCCAGGCGGCGCTGGAGTCGCGTGCCACGGCGCTTGGCAGCATCCCGGATTCTTCCGTGACTGGATCGATCAGGCCGCGGGGCGCCGCCGCAAACGAGCCTGCTTCTAGCGGCCCGGCGACCAAACCGTCACCGATCAGCGATACGGTGATCTTCGTCGCGCCGCCGGATCGCGAGGCGCGGCTGGAATCGCGAGCGCCTGTCACAGCCGCTGCGCGAACCCACCAATCTGCCAAAATCCAGGGTGTCGATAACGTACTCGTCCGCCTGCAGACCTCGCTCGATAAGATTGAAAGCCGTCAGATGGCGGCGCTCAATGCGGTCGAAGACAGCATGGAGGCGCGCGTCAGGCGGATGCGTGGCGTCTTCAGCGATCTTGGGCTCGACATGGCGCAATTGGAGCCCACGACGCCCCGCCCCGGCATAGGCGGTCCGTTCGTTCCACTGAAGCTTTCTTCCGATGCGGGTGCCTTCGAGCGCCAGCTTTACCGGATCAATATCACCCGCGGCCAGGTTGAACGGCTGAGCCGCACGCTTTCCCTTGTGCCATACCGCAAGCCCGTCGTCGGCGAAGTCGAGTTCACCAGCGGGTTCGGCGTCCGCAGCGACCCATTCCTCGGCCGCCCAGCAATGCACACCGGGCTCGACTTCCGCGCCGCGACCGGCGACCCCGTGCGTGCTACCGCGAACGGTAAAGTCGTGTCCTCCGGATCAGCGGGTGGCTATGGCCGCATGGTCGAGATCGACCATGGCAACGGCCTATCCACCCGGTACGGCCATCTGTCCGAGATCAACGTAAAGGTAGGCGATCAGATCAAAATCGGACAGGTGATCGGAGAAGTCGGCTCAACGGGCCGATCGACCGGTCCCCATCTTCACTACGAAACCAGGATCGACGGCGAAGCTGTCGATCCGCAAAAGTTTCTGCGCGCAGGCGTCCGACTGAGCGCGGGTTGATTAGCGCTCACGCTCGCTTCACCCTCCGGGTTTCACGTCGGGCATACGCGCTAGTGGCCGACCTCACCTGTAATGACATCACCGAACAGCCCTTGTCAGTGTCGGCATCGTCATCGCCTCCTGAGTATTTTTGCTTTGGGCAAGTGTCGCAAGACGTGCACGCCGATGCAAGCATCGGCACTCGCCGCGAAACAGCATTGTTGCTCGCCGTCAACTATGGTTGAAGCTGCGATAAACTGCCACTCGCAAGGCCGACCCGCTTGGAACCGAATAAACGAATTGGTGCGCGATTTCCCAAGCTGGGCGAAGCTGGTTTCCGGGCCGCGCGATGGCTTGCGTCTCGATTGATGTCCCCTCTAGGCTTCCATCAGCTCGGGTCCGACTTTGCCAACGCGCGGATCGCGGCTACGCGCGACAAGCTTGCGCGTGGCGAGACAGTGTATCTCGCGGGGCTCGGCCTTCCCGGTACGCACAATTCGGGCGCGGCGCTGGTTGAGGTGTCCGCGACCAACGGTCCGCGCCTGATCGTCAACAACGAGGAAGAGCGCTTTTCCGGCAACAAACACACCACGGAATATCCGCGCGCTTCCATCGACGCCATGATCAAGACCCTGCGGAGTATCGGTGGCGACCTCGAGGACATCAGCGCCTGGCTGACAAGCTGGGATTATCCGACATTGGCCGGAACCCTGGCGCGCTCGGTGCTGGAGGAACTGCCGCAAAGCTTGAAGCTGCTCCGCACCACCCAAGCGGCCGGTTTTGAAGCTCGACGGCTCGATCAGATGACTCGCGTCCCGAAGATTCTGGCACGACAACTCGGCCTGTCGGAGCCGGTGCCGCTGATCTGCATGCCGCACCATGACAATCATGCGTGGTTTTCCTTTGCCGCCTCCCCCTTTGCGGACAATGATGAACCGGTCGCGGTCGCGGTGCTCGATGGTACGGGCGATCTGGGATCGATTTCGCTCTACGTCGTTGAGCATGGAGCGATGCGGCGGCTGTACTGCAACGAGAGCATGTTCGACTCGTTAGGCGCTTTCTACAGCGTGATTTCTTCCACCCAGGGAGGCTGGACCTGGTTATCGAGCGAAGGCCGCTACATGGGCGCGGCGGCTTGGGGCGACATGAACCGCCGCACCAATCCGTATTACGGACGCCTGAAGGAGATTTTGCATTTCGGCGGCAATGGCGAAGTCAGGATCAACCGGACTCTTGCCAACTGGTACTGCGATCCGTTCGACCGGCCCTACAAGGCGGCATTGATTGAAATACTGGGCGAGCCGCTGAGGCCGGCGCAACTGTGGAATCCCGATGCGGTTCTTCGGGTCGAGGACATCAACCACCGCGCGGACACCAAAGATCGTCTCGACAAGGCCGCCGCAACTCAACTGGTGTTCGAGGATGCGCTGGTGCACATCGTCGATCATCTCTTGCGCAGTAGCGGCGCGAACCGGCTGGTGCTTACGGGTGGCGTGGCGTTGAACGCAATCGCGAACATGCGGCTGCTGGAGCGTTTTGACGATGCCTGGTTTGCACGCTCGCAACGACGCAAGGCGCGCCTGCATCTATGGGTGCCGCCGACGCCAGGTGACCCGGGCGTCACGATCGGGGCGGCCTGGCTGTTTGCGCATCTTTCAGGTTCGCCCCGGGGGGCTCCCATGACGCACGCGTTCTATTGCGGTTTGCCGGCAACGCCTGCCGAGATCGAACTTGCGATTGACGCAGAGGACATCGCTTCGCAGCGGATTGGGGACATCGCGAGCGCCGAGGGCCGCGAGTCCATCGCCGATCTGATGGCGTTCATCGTGGCGCAAAACGGAGTCGTCGCGCTGTACCAAGGCGCGGCGGAGACCGGCCCTCGCGCCCTGGGTCACCGCTCAATCCTCGCCAACCCTTGCGACCCCAAGGCACGCGAGCTTCTCAACGAGCGCGTGAAGTATCGTGAAGCAATCCGCCCGTTGGCCCCGATGGCGACCCTGGAAGCGGCAAAACAATACTTCGATCTGCTGGAGGGAGCCTCCGATGCCGATTACAACGCCTACAATTACATGGTTCTGACCGCGCAATCGAAACCCGCCGCCCGTGCAAAAATTCCCGCGGTCATCCACGCCGACGGCACCGGTCGGATTCAGATCGTCCGGGAAAAAGACGATCCGCTCACTTACGCCTACCTGAAGGCGCTCGGGCGCCGGATCGGCGTCGAGATATCCGTCAACACCTCCTTTAACGTCGCGGGTCCTATTGCCCAGACCGCTGGTCAGGCGATCGATACGTTACGGCGTTCCAAAGGCATGGATGTGGTGTTGCTGATCGCAAGCGACGGCGCTGTTTACGCCGCATGGCACGGCGGGGAACGCGACAGCGGCCGGTTTGCCGGCTGGCTGGCGCAATGGATATCCGGCATCCGCTCAAGCTAGCCGTCGAAACCATATGATGGCGCGCCCATCGATCAACAGCAGCGCGCTGCCTATGACGATGGCCCCGACGATCTCACGCGCTGTAATCTGTTCACCCAGCAACAGATATCCGAGCAGTATCGCGGTCACTGGAATCAGCAGCGTAACCAACATTACGTTGGTTGCTCCGGAGCGACGCAGCACCTGGAAAAAAACGATGTAGGCGAGCGCCGTCGACAGCGCCGCCAGTCCGAAAACGGCCAACCACGTTGCTGGGCCTGGCATCGGCAGCTGCCATGGCCGCTCAACGACAGCGGCGACGATCGATACCACCGCGGTCGAAGCCAGCATCTGAAAGGTCGCGGTCGCAAGCGGTGGCGAGTTGGACAACAGACGGCGCGCCAGCAGCGCCGACAAAGCGTAACTGAAGGCGGCTGCCAGACAGAACAGGATGCCGATGCCTTGAGCGGTCGCAAAGTCAACGCTTGCACCATGCAGGATCATGACGCCGATCAATCCCGCAATAACGCCCGCGATCCGCCGCGCCTGCGCTCGTTCCTCGCCGGCCACGGCCATCACGACGACGGTGAACAAGGGAGTGGTGGCGTTCAGGATCGAGGCCAACCCGCTCGGGATGTAGGTTTGTCCTGACAACACCAGGGAAAACGGCAGCACGTTGTTGAGCAGCCCCATCGCCAGGAACGGTTTCCACGCCGACACGCTTTTCGGAAATCGAATTCGGTAGATCCACAGCAGCGGTAGCAACAACAACGCGGCAATTGCCACCCGGAGGAACACCACCGTCAGCGGCGGCAGCTCCTTCAGAACCACGGCGTTCAAGAAGAACGAGCCACCCCAAAGCAATGAGAGCAGCCCGAGCAGCCACCAATCACGGGTGTCAATCCGACCATCGTCCGCGGCCATTGCGTCTCACATTCGGCGTCAGACATTCGCTTAGCCCGGCAACGCGGCTTTTTCCACCCGATTCCCGCTACGCAAAACGGCCCGGCTATTTCGGTCGCGAGACGATCTCGATCATCTTTCCTTCGTCATCGTCGGCCGCGTAAGCTTTCGCGCGGCTATACGCCTGCACTGCGGCGCGTCCCATCAAGGGTGCATCGGAGAGAAGGCTTTCAGCGAGCGCTACGGCATAGGCGGCGTCCTTGTGGCGAAGCGCTGCGGTGAACGTTGCGCCGGAAAAATTGCGCGCCGCCATCCGCCGCGAATGACGGATCACCTGCGGGCTTGCAGCGACACCGCTTTCAACGGCGTCGAGCACCAGGTTCATGTCCAGCCCGGCCTGCTCCGCAATCGCGAGACCCTCGGCAATCCCGGCGATCTGGATCGCGCCCATCAGATTATTGATCAGCTTGTACACGGTGCCGCTGCCAACCGCGCCGAAATGCCGGATAGTGGTGGAGAGCGGTTCGAGAAAGGGCCTCGCGGATTCGAGGTCGGCCGGCTCCGCGCCGACCAACAGCGTCAATTTTCCGCTCGCCGCCGCGTCCGGCAGTCCGGTTACCGGACAATCGATATAGATGAGACCGCGTCCGCGAAGCTCGCGTGCAAGATCGAGCGCATGATTATAGGAGATCGTGGAGCATTCGATTGCGAACGCTCCGGCTTTGGCGCGCGTGGCCGCGCCATCCTGCCCAATCCAAACCGCACGGGACGCCTCGTCATCCGCCACCATCGTCACGATCGCGTCCGCGCCCTCGGCCGCGTCCGCCGGCGAAGACGCCCAGCGCGCACCGCGCGCGATCAGATCTTCGGCCTTCGACTTGCTGCGGTTCCAAACCGCGACTGCATAACCGGCTTCGAGATAGCGGCCGGCCATGCCGTGCCCCATTCGCCCCAAGCCAATGAACGCCACTTTCCTCATGGATCAATCCACATCCTCAACCGCTCCGGGCGTGGTGCCGAAAGCGCGCTGCGCCAACGTCGCGGCCATGAATTCGTCGAGGTCTCCGTCGAGCACGCCGGCGGTATCCGATGTCTGCACGCCGGTGCGCAAGTCCTTGACCATCTGGTAGGGCTGCAGGACGTACGAGCGGATCTGATGGCCCCACCCGATATCGGTCTTGGCGGCCTGATCGGCGGCTGCCTGCTCCTCGCGCTTCTTGAGCTCGATTTCGTACAGGCGAGCGCGCAGCATGTCCCATGCCTGGGCTCTATTCTTGTGCTGCGAGCGTCCTGCCTGGCAAACCACGGCGACCCCGGTTGGAATGTGCGTTAGTCTTACCGCGGATTCGGTCTTGTTGACGTGCTGACCGCCTGCTCCGCCTGAGCGCATCGTATCGGTGCGCACATCGGATTCCTTGATGTCGATCTTGATGCTGTCGTCGACGACCGGAAATACCGCGACGCTGGAAAAGGAAGTATGCCGGCGCGCGTTCGAGTCGAACGGCGATATCCGCACCAGCCGGTGCACACCGCCTTCGGTCTTGAGCCAGCCGTAGGCGTTGTGGCCGCTGATTTGAATGGTGGCCGATTTGATGCCGGCTTCTTCGCCTTGCGTCTCTTCCAGATATTCGATCTTGAAGCCGTGCTTCTCCGCCCACCGCGTGTACATGCGCAATAGCATCGCGGCCCAGTCCTGGCTTTCGGTACCGCCCGCACCGGCATGGACCTCCAGATAGGAGTCGAACCGGTCGGCTTCCCCGGAGAGCAGTGCCTCCAGTTCGCGCCGGGCGACTTCTTTTTTCAGGTTCTTCAGGGCGGTTTCCGCCTCGGCGACCACGGCCTCATCGTTCTCGGCCTCGCCGAGTTCGATCATGCCCACATGGTCGTCGAGTTCGCGCTCGACCTTGCCGATGCCGGCAAGCGAATCCTCCAGCGAGGTCCGCTCCTGCATCAGCTTCTGGGCTTTCTGGGGATCGTTCCAGAGATCAGGATGTTCGGCGAGCTTGTTCAGCTCCGCGAGGCGCGCAGTGGATGCTTCGACGTCAAAGATGCCTCCTCAGCAGCCCGACTGACTGCTTGATCTCTTCAACTAATCGTTCGACCTCGGCGCGCATGGGATCTCTGATCTGCGGCGCATCGCCGCTTTTCGTTTCTTTGCTGGTTTCTCTACTTGATGAAACCGGATGGCAGCGAGGATGTAGCGGTGAGCACCGCGAAGTGCAATCGGCATAGCGCATTCGTTGGCGCGTTCCGCACGCGAACCGAGTCTAATGTGTTTGAAAAGCCCTTAATACAGTCCGCCGGTGCCGGGGCGTATAATGTAGCCTGCGTCGGGCGGGGCCATCATGGAACGCCCATCGGCATCGGCAACACCGATCACGGAGTAATTATCTGGCGGAGCAGTGCCCGGCTTGAAAGCTTCCAGAATGGTCCTGCCGCCCTCGCCGGGGCCGACCCGCATGCCGCTTTTTGCCTCGACGCGGATCAGCTTGATTCCAGCCGGGACCCGGAACGGGATCGCAGGCTTGTCCGCGAGCGCGAGCTTGAGGAAGTCGCGTGCAATCGGCGCCGCCAAATGACCGCCGGTTGCACCTTTGCCAAGATTGCGAGGCTTGTCATAACCCATGTAGATGCCGACCACGATGTCCGGCGAGAAGCCGATGAACCATGCATCCTTTTCGTCGTTGGTCGTGCCGGTCTTTCCTGCGATCGGCTTGCCGACCTCCTTCACCACCGTCGCCGTGCCGGCCTGCACCACGCCTTCCATCATCGAGGTGATCTGATAGGCCGTCATTGAATCGAGCACCTGCTCGCGGCGATCGATGAGCTGGGGCTCGGGCTGATTCTTCCAGCCGCCGGCCGCATCACAGCCGCGACACTCGCGAGCGTCGTGCCTGAATATGGTACGGCCGTAACGGTCCTGAATGCGGTCGATCAACGTGGCCTTCACGCGCCGTCCGCCATTGGCGAACATCGAATACGCCGTGACCATCCGCATGACCGTGGTCTCGCCGGCGCCCAGCGCATACGACAGATAGTTCGGCAGTTCGTCATAGACCCCAAAGCGCTTGGCGTACTCGCCGATCAAGGGCATGCCGATGTCCTGCGCCAATCGCACGGTGACCGTATTCAGCGACAACCGCAGCGCGTTTCGCAGCGTCACCGGGCCGTTATATTTGCCGGACGAATAGTTTTCCGGACGCCATACCCCGGCGCCCTGCCCCTGATCGATTTCTATCGGCGCATCGACGACAACAGTGGAGGGCGTATAACCGTTATCGAGCGCGGAAGAGTACACGATCGGCTTGAAGGACGAGCCCGGCTGCCGGTAGGCCTGCGTCGCGCGATTGAACTGGCTTTGGTCGAACGAGAACCCGCCGACCATGGCGAGCACGCGGCCGGTCCACGGGTCCATTGCAACCATTGCGCCGGAAACTTCCGGCAATTGGCGCAGGCGATACTGCCCTTCGAGTGGATTGCCATCCCTGATCAGGGGATCGGCATAGATCACATCACCGGGCGAAATCACATTCGAGACCGAAGTCGGCGTCCTCGATCGCGTCGGTCCCGATGCCGCCTTGGCCCATTTGACGCCCTCGAGCGTGATGATTCCAGTTTGCCGTTCCTTGCTGATCGCTCCTCCCAATTCCCGGCCCGGCTGGAAGCCGATCCGCGCGGACTGATCGCTGGTCTCCAACACGACAGCCAAGCGCCACGGCGATATGTCCGAAAGCGATTTGACGTCCGCGAGCTTGACTCCCCAGTCGCCGGAAACATCGATTTTGCTTGCTGCGCCGCGCCAGCCCTGCTGTTCGTCGAAAGTGACGAGCCCGGCCGCCATCGTCTTGCGCGCCATCACCTGAAGCTTCGGGTCGAGCGTGGTGCGTACGGACAGCCCGCCTTCGTACAGCTTCTTCTCGCCGTATCGCTCAAAGATGTCGCGGCGAACTTCCTCTGCAAAATACTCGCCCGCGAAAATGTGTGCGGCATTGGTGCGGCTGGTGACGTTCAGCGGATCCTTGCGCGCCTTGTCGGCGTCCGCCTGCTTGATCCAGCCATTTTCCAGAAGACGATCGACGACGTAGTTGCGGCGCTCAATCGCACGGTCGCGGTTGCGGACCGGATGCAGCACCGCGGGCGCCTTCGGCAGCGCCGCCAGGTAAGAAGCCTCGGACACCGTCAGCTCATTCACCGACTTGTCGAAATACACCAGCGATGCCGCCGCGACACCATAAGCACCGAGCCCGAGGTAGATCTCGTTGAGATAGAGTTCGAGGATCTTGTCTTTGGAGTAGGCGCGCTCCAGGCGCATCGCGAGCAATGCTTCCTTGATCTTGCGCGTGAACGACACCTCATTGGTCAGCAGGAAGTTCTTTGCGACCTGCTGGGTGATGGTGGACGCGCCTTGCGGCCTACGGTTGGAGCCGTAATTCTGGATGTAGACTACGGCGGCGCGAGCCATGCCGGAGAAATCGATGCCGCCGTGCTCGTAGAAGTTCTTGTCCTCGGCCGCCAGAAACGCATTGATGACCAGTTTCGGCACCGCCTGAATGGGCAGGTACAATCGCCGCTCTTTGGAATACTCGCCGAGCAGCGCGCCGTCGGTCGCATGGACCCGGGTCATCACCGGCGGCTCATAATCCTGGAGCTGCGAATACTCGGGCAAGTCCCTCGAGAAATGCCAGATCATCCCGGCCGCGGCGGCGACGCCCACCAGAAAAAGGACGGTTCCCGCGGCAAACAGGAAACCCAAGAACCGCACCAGCAAGCGCATCTAGCAATATCCGTTTCTACCCGTGCGACGTGAAGACCGGCACATCGCTCCGTGTGAGCCCTCTGCGGAACGTCCGCCGTTCCGCGCCGGGCCTATAATACGTTGGTCCGACAAAAGTTTTGAACGATTCCCAAAGCCTCACGCCTGTTTTCTATAGAGCCCCCGCTGTGGCCAAACTAGGGCTTCCGAGCGGGAAACCCCCTTAGTTGGCCTGTGCAGCCTTGATCAATCGTTTGACCAGGAAGGCATCGATCGCCTGCGCAATCGATCCGACCGTTCGGGAACGCCAGCTTTCGGAGACCAGATGTTCAAGGTCGCCCTTGTTCGAGACATAACCGAGTTCGATAAGCACGGACGGCACGTCGGGCGCTTTCAGCACGCGGAAGCGCGCTGACTTCAACGGATGCTTATGCATTCGGACCGTGGTCTTCATCTCCCCGATCAACAGGCGCGCGAATCGGTTCGAAAACGTCCGGGTCTCGCGCTGCGCCAGATCGATCAGAATATCGGCCACATCGGTGGCCTCTTCCGTCAGGTTTACACCACCGATCGCGTCAGCCTTGTTCTCCGCCTCGGCCAGCCGTTCGGCTTCGGCATCGGAGGCGCGGTCAGACAGCGTGTAGATCGTCGCACCTTGAGCATCGCCCTCGCCGCGCGGCAAGGCATCGGCATGAATCGATACGAACAGGGCCGCCGAGTGATTGCGCGCGATCCTGACCCGATCGTTCAACGCAATGAAAGTATCATCCGTGCGTGTCATGACGACGCGGTATCTACCGCTTTTTTCGAGGCGCTCGCGCAAGGCCACCCCGAAGCCCAGCACCAGGTTCTTCTCGCTTTCGTTGCCTGCCTGGGTGCCGTTATCGATGCCGCCATGGCCGGGATCGATCACCACGACCGGACGCAAATCGGGCGGAGTTGCAGCTTTCGGCGCGGCACTCTCCGCTGACGCCGCAGCCGCCCTGGGGCCGGGTACCGCGCCGAGTGCCTGTCGCAATTCAGGGCGGCTTTCGGGCGCGAGGGACTGGACAAACGAGGTGCGGTCGACCTCTTCGAATTCGAGCACCAGCTTTGCAGGCTGACCGTTCGCCGCATCGAGCACGTACGATTTCGCAATTTTGGCGGGCCCCGTGAGGTCGAATACGATCCGCGAGCTGCCCGGCATCAGCAAGCCATATCGGAATGCCTTGACCAACCCGCGCCCGGATACTCCTACGCCCGGCCGAAGCTGAAAGCTGATTTGCTGGAGGTCCACAACGACCCGATATGGGTCGGCCAGTGTGAACGCCCGAAACTGGATGGTTTTGTCCAGATCCAAAACGAAGCGTGTTTGCTGGTTGTCGCCGGCGAGGCGAGCTTCGGAAGCGAGAGGAAGGTTCGGGGTGCCCACAGCACCGGCGCCCTCATTTTCAGCGGCGACCAGTCCGGACATGGAACACAGAAATGCTGCGACGCACAATGCCGCGCCTTTAAGCAAAACGCCACGATTAACGCGGTTCGCCAATGAATCCGTGCCTCCGAGGAGCCTCTTACCGGAATAGAACCACAGGGTTAACTGGACCTTAAGTCGTTTTTTGTGAATAAGCGGCACTGTTGCGGGCCTGCGACGCTTTGCTTGCACGCCGACCCCAATCCTCGTATGTACGGGGTGCTGACGGCTAAAACTCCCGGTTGTGTCGCGTTCAGCCTCCCGGTGCAGCGCCGGATTCTTCGAATTCTGAAGATTCCAGCGTCTTTCCGATCCCTCCACGGCCAGCGCAGCGCGCGGCTGACAAGGAGCGGCGGTTTCGAGCCCGAGCGGCGTCCGGTCCCACGGTACCATCTTCTTCGAGGGACGGTTTCAGAAACGGCAAAACCGATATCCGGCCTAAGGGCTGGATATGCGAACAGCCGGCGAGCGCTTCGGCGCCCCGCCGGGCCTTCAGCGAAGGTAAGCGGCTTTGCCGCCACGTGTTTTTAGACGGGCCGACGCTTGATGCGCCAGACTGTGTTGCCGAATCAGATCCACGGAAGAATCGCGCCGATGCGGAGCGAAAGCTCCGCGCGTCGTTTTGCTCCGCCAGGATCCATTTCGGACGGGCGCCCCGGGTTGCGTTTTGGCCTTCCCCTCACCCCCGAATCAGGTGGACCGTCGCGTCACCCGGCGGCGCGACACGCGCTTACCGCTATACGCGCCCGCCGCCGTCATGAGTTCCAAAATGCCCAACAAAATGTTGATCGATGCCACCCACCCGGAGGAGACCCGGGTCGTTGTGGTCCGCGGCAATCGCGTCGAAGAGTTTGATTTCGAGACCGCCCAGCGCAAGCAGCTGCGCGGCAACATCTACCTCGCCAAGGTCACGCGCGTAGAACCGTCGCTGCAGGCTGCCTTCATTGAGTATGGCGGCAACCGTCATGGCTTTCTGGCCTTCAGCGAAATCCACCCCGACTACTACCAGATACCGGTTGCCGATCGTCAGGCGCTGATCGAGGCCGACGAGCGTGCCCACCGCGAGGCCGAGGAGGAGAGCGAGAACCGTTCGAACCGCCGCCGCCCCCGCCGTCGGGATTCGCGCCGCCGCGGCAATGGCGAGCGGATCCAGAGCGAGATCGTGGAGGGCTCGGGCGATCCGCTCCATGCTGCTCAGCCATATGAAAGTCAGGAAAACCCGGACACCCATTCGCCTGCGGACGAGCATGCCGACGCGCATCTGCATGACGACCCTCATCATCAACATGCGGATGAGCACGACGAACACGCCCACACGCACGGGGAGGTTCACGCCGGTGAGGGTTTAGAGACGGCCAACGCGGATGCCGCGCCGGAACAACGAGCGGAAACTCACGAAGCGCAGCCGCGTGACGAACATGGCGCGTCAGATGCGAACCGGAACGCGGGCGACGCGGAGGATTCTCACCATCAAGAAGGCGACGAGCACGCTGCAGTTACGGCCGCGGAAGGTACCGCAGGTCACGATGCCGCTCACGCCAATGGGGATGAGCCGGACGACGATGAAGATGACGCTGACGAGGCCGAGGAGGAAGTAGTCGAGTCCGTCGGCGGCGACGACGTGCTGGAAGAAGTGCCCGAGCGCGCCTTCCGGCCGCGTCGACAGTACAAGATCCAGGAGGTCATCAAGCGCCGGCAGGTGATGCTGGTGCAGGTCGTCAAGGAAGAGCGCGGCAACAAGGGCGCGGCGCTGACTACCTATCTTTCGCTGGCCGGCCGCTACGCCGTTCTGATGCCGAACACTGCGCGCGGCGGCGGCATCAGCCGCAAAATCACGTCCGCGCAGGATCGCTCGCGGTTAAAGGAAGTGGTGCAGGACCTCGACGTGCCGGAGGGCATGGGCATCATCCTGCGGACCGCCGGAGCTTCCCGCACCAAGCCGGAGATCAAGCGCGATTTCGAGTATCTGATCCGGATGTGGGAAACCGTCCGCGACATGACCTTGAAGTCGCAGGCGCCGACCCTGGTCTATGAGGAAGGCTCGCTGATCAAGCGTTCGCTGCGCGATCTCTACAACAAGGAGATCGACGAGATCTTGGTCGCCGGCGAAGCGGGCTACCAGGAAGCGCGCGAATTCATGAAGATGCTGATGCCGTCGAATGTGCGCATGGTGAAGCAGTATCGGGACGGCCAGCCGCTGTTCTCGCGAATGGGCGTGGAGAGCCAGCTCGACGCGATGTTCTCGCCTACTGTGCAATTGCGATCGGGCGGCTACATCGTCATCAACCAGACCGAGGCGCTGGTCTCGATCGACGTCAATTCCGGTCGCTCCACGCGCGAACATCACATCGAGGATACCGCGCTCAAGACCAACATGGAGGCCGCGGAGGAAGTCGCAAGACAGCTTCGCCTGCGCGACCTCGCGGGGCTCATCGTCATCGACTTCATCGACATGGACGAGAAGCGCAACAACCGTTCGGTGGAACGCAAGCTGAGCGATTGTCTGCGTCAGGACCGCGCCCGTATACAGGTGGGGCGCATCTCTCATTTCGGCCTGCTCGAGATGTCGCGCCAGCGCATTCGCGCCAGCGTGCTGGAGAGTTCGACCGAGCCGTGCCCGCAATGCGGGGGCAGCGGCCATGTACGGTCGGTGTCTTCGGTGGCTCTGCAATTGCTGCGCGGACTTGAGGAAATCTTGATGAAGGGTGCGACCCACAATCTGGTGGTGCGCACCCGAACAGACGTCGCGCTGTACGTCCTCAACCACAAGCGAGGCCATCTGCGCGATCTCGAAAGCAGCTTCAAGGTGACGTTGGCTGTCATCGCCGACCCGACCGTGAGCGGACAGCAGTCGTTCATCATCGATCGCGGCGAACAGGTGCACACGCTGGAGGCCGCCAAGGCGCTGCTTGCCGCGCAGGTCGCCGCTTACCCGGTGCAGGTGGAAGAACCGCAGGAGGAGGAAGAGCCGTTCGACATCGAGGTCGAATCGGAAGTGGAGACCGAGGAGACCGAAGGACTGACCGAGGAAGCGACTGCCGGCGAAGAGAGCGCCAGCGACTCCGATGCGGATGGCGGCCCCAGGCGCAAGCGACGAAGGCGGCGACGCGGGCGTTCCGGCGAGGCACGTGAAGGTGCCCCTGCCCGCGACGAGAGCGAGACCGCCCGCACGCCGTTCGAAGGCGCTGCGATCCCCGGCGTCATTGCCGAAGAAAGTGAATCCGAAGAAGAGGAATCCGAGGATCACCCCGGCGCGGCCCGCTCCGACCAGGGTCCGAACGGCGAACGTCGGCCTCGCCGCCGTGGACGTCGCGGTGGACGCCGCCGGCGCGGCGCGCTGGAGGATGGCCTCGCCGGGTCGATTTCCGACGAACTCGGACCGTCATCGGCTCCGGAAGCCTCGAATGCCGTGGCCGATTTCGACGGGCCTCCATCCGAACCCTCGCCGCCCACCGTGCAGGCTGAGTCGTTTGCGCCAACGCCGGAACAGCATCAGCTCGATCGCGCTCAGCAGGAAAGCCCGCGTACCACGGTCGAGGCCGACACTGCTCAGGAAGCGGAAAGAGCCGCTCGTCGGCGTTCCACGGTGCGCGAGAAGGTGAGCTTTCTGGCCGATCCGCAACCCGCCGCCGCAGCACCGGTGCCCCCCGCGACAAAGGCACCCGAACCCGCGCCGGTCCCCCCTCCTGCAGAGACGAGCACCCAGGCGCCGCCCCGACGCGCCGGATGGTGGTCGCGCAGATTCGGCGGCGGCGAATAAGAAAAGAGGCAGATTCCCCGAGGGAGTTTCGACTCTGGTCTCGCGGACCGCGCGAAAGCCTGCTTGCATCGTCCGTGCTGGTCGCCTTGGCAATGCCGGTGGTCGGCAGCGCCGCGCCGGCGCCTGACGCCGCGCTCGTCGCCGCCTCGGGCTGCCACCTTCGAGGGCGAGTTCTCACAAGCGTTCCGCAGCTACGCCGGCAAGGGCGCAGTTAGAGCCGCAGCGCGTCTGTTGCCGACGTGCCAAAGCGAAGCCGGGAAAACTGAGCACGAAAGAGCTTTGTTGGTGTCTATTTGCCGCCTCCGCTGCTACGAACACCAACACAACTGGAAGTTACAATTGTGCCGATTCTCTCTCTTTGGTTCTCGTTCCCTGGACCGCGCCAACTCCTGCTGGCGGCCTCCGCGATAGTCGCCTTGTCTCTGCCAGTGGCAGCCCAGGATGCAACCTGGCAATTCGCTCCCGGGTCCGGGGACTACAACACCCGGGCCAATTGGAACACGAACGAGGTACCGGTCGATACTGCCGTCTTCGGCGCGTCCAACAACACGCACCTGACGTTCTCCGAGGACACCCTGGTCGGTAGCTGGAGGTTCAATTCGGGCGCGTATACGTTCGATACCGGCCCGCACGGAATATTTTTCGTGGGCGCCGGCATCTTCGTCGACGGCGGCAGCGTCGACATCACCAACAATGGTAACCTGGTTTTTGCAAATGGCACGACGCGCAGCACCACGGTCGTGAACAACGGAAGCTTTTCTTTCAACAACAGCAGCAGCGCCGGCGATGCCAACATCACGAATACCACCATCATGTTCTTTTCCGGCACTGCCACGGCCGCCAGCGCTACCATCGCGAACAACAGCGGTTTCCTGGACTTCCTCAACACCAGCATGGCCGGGACCGCGACCATCGCCAACCGCGCCACTATGCGCTTCAACAACGCCAGCTCGGCCGACAGGGCCACCATTACCAACGATCGCAACCTGGCCTTCAACGATAGCAGCACGGCCGGCAGGGCTACCATTACCAACGATCGCAACCTGGCCTTCAACGATACCAGCAGCGCCGACGGCGCCAGCATCATCAACAATCGCGATATTGTCTTCAAGGACACCAGCACGGGCGGCGGCGCTACTATCATCAACAATCACGCGCTGAACTTCGTGCAAACGAGCACGGCTGGCAGCGCAACGATCGTCAATAGTGCCGACCTGCTCTTTAGCAACGCCAGCACGGCAGGCAACGCTACCATCATTAACGCGAACACCAGCCTGATCTTCTTCCAGACCAGCTCTGCCGACAGGGCGACCATCACCAACGTGCACGGTGCGGTGATATTCGCGAATGACAGCAAGGCGGCGGGCGCGACCATCGTAAACAACAATGGCGCCATCCTTGTCTTCGACGACAACAGCACCGCGGGCAGCGCCACCATCACTACGACTGACGCCGGCACTTCCACTCAGATGCTGGGCAACGCCAGCGGCGGAACCGCGCGGTTTATCGTGAATCGCGGCAGTACCCTCGATATTTCACAGCTCTCGTCCAACGGCACCACAGCCGGGTCGATCGAGGGTGACGGCGTGGTTGCCCTCGGCTCACGGAACCTGGCCGTGGGCGGCAACAATCGTTCGACGACGTTTTCCGGAGTCATCCAGGATGGCGGCGTGATCATGAGTACGGGGGGGTCGCTGACGAAAACCGGGACCGGCACCCTGACGCTGTCAGGCATCAACACTTATACCCGCCGTACCAACGTGGACGGCGGCACGCTTGTGGTGAATGGCTCGATCACTTCGCCGCAGAGCACGAGGGTCAATGACGGCGGCACCCTCAGCGGCTTTGGAACAGTGCGAGGTACCACGATCAACCCTGGCGGCACGCTCGCCCCCGTAAGCAGTTCACAGGGCACGCTGACCGTGCAGGGCAATCTCCTGTTCATCCCCGGAGCGAACTATTTGCTGCAGTTCACCTCTTCTGCAACGGCCCGGACCAATGTCACGGGCTCGGCCGCGCTCGCCGGTGACGTGAACGCCATCTTCGGCGGGTCCACGACGAAGCAAAACAACATCCTGCACGCGGGTGGATTGAGCGGGAGCTTCGCGGGGAGCAGCACCAATTCGCCGGGCTTTACGAGCACGCTGAGCCAGAGCAGCACCGATGTGTTCCTGAATCTCACCGCGCAGCTCGGCGTCGGGAACTCACTCCCCGCGAGACAGCAAGACCTCGCGAACGGGATCAATACTTTCTTTAACGGTGGAGGCACGCTGCCGCCGGGCTTCACCGCGCTGTTCGGGCTGAGCGGCCCTGGCCTTACCAATGCGGTCACTCAAATCTCGGGCGAAACCGCGACCGGCTCGCAGCAGACCACGATCAACGCCATGAACCAGTTCATGGCGATAATGGGCGATCCCTTCGTGGCCGGGCGCGGCGGCATGGCTATCTCGGTTGCGGGCGCGATGCCCTTTGCCGGGGAGAGCGAAGGTGCGAGCGCTTATGTTTCCGCGGGTCGGCAACGCAAGGCTTCCGAACGCGAGGCCTATGCGATGTTCACCAAGGCCCCGCGGGCACGCGCTTACGAGCCGCGCTGGAGCGTCTGGGCGTCAGGTTTCGGAGGCTCCCAGACGACCAACGGCAATGCGACGCTCGGATCGAACGACACCACCAGCCGCATCTTCGGCACCGCCGTGGGCGTGGATTATCTGTTCTCGCCGAACACCGTTGCCGGCTTCGCGCTGGCCGGCGGCGGGACTAACTTCTCGATCGCCAACGGCGGCAGCGGCCGCAGCGATTTGTTCCAGGCCGGCGGGTTTGTGCACCACGCGGTGGGCCCGGCTTACCTCTCCGCCGCGCTCGCCTATGCCTGGCAGGACATCACCACCGACCGCACCTTGAGTATATTGGGCGTCGATCGTCTCCGCGCGGAGTTCAACGCGAATGCATTCTCGGGCCGGCTCGAGAGTGGTTACCGCTTGGTGACGCCATGGATGGGCGGGCTCGGGCTCACGCCCTACGCGGCCGGGCAGTTCACGCTCCTCAGTCTGCCCGGCTATGCCGAGAGCGTCGTTTCCGGCGTCGATAGCTTTGCGTTGAGCTACAATTCTAAAACCACAACCGCGCCCCGCAGCGAGCTCGGCCTGCGCACCGACAAGTCGTTTGCGATGCGCGACGGCATCCTCACCTTGCGCGGACGCGCCGCCTGGGCGCACGACTACAACAGCGATCGCAGCATCGCCGCGACCTTTCAGGCACTGCCCGGTGTCTCTTTCATCGTTGACGGCGCGAAGCCTGCTCCCGACGCGGCGCTCGTCAGCGCCTCAGCCGAACGCAGATGGCTGAACGGCTTCTCGCTTGCCGCCACCTTCGAGGGCGAGTTCTCGCACGTCACGCGCAGCTACGCCGGCAAGGGCGTGGTGCGATATGCGTGGTGAGCACGCGGATCGCACTTGACGTTTTCTCATGACATCAACGCCATCACGAATCCGCAAACATTGATCCAACCCGGACGGTTTCTTCGGGAAAGCCTCAGCCCCGAAACCGAACAACTTCAGCCCGTGGTAATCGCCGTCTCCACGTCGGACGGATCGATTGCTTTGTTGAGGTTGACGTGCAGCTTGTCGTAATCGAGTTCGCCTTCCCACCAGGACACAAACACGGCGGCGATGCCGTTGCCGGTGATGTTGGTGAGCGCGCGAACCTCGCTCATGAACTTGTCCACGGAAAACACGATCGCCATGCCGGGCACCAGCACCGGGTTGACGACCGTCAGCGTCGCGGCCAGCGTGATGAAACCCGCGCCGGTCACGCCGCTCGCGCCCTTTGACGTCAGCATGGCCACCACCAGGATGGTTGCCTGCTGGGTGAACGAAAGTTCGACCCCGAGGGCCTGGGCGATAAACAGCGTGGCGAGCGTCATGTAGATGTTAGTGCCGTCCAGATTGAATGAGTACCCGGTCGGCACCACCAATCCGACCACCGGCTTGGAGCAGCCAAGCCGCTCCAGCTTCTCCATGAGCTGCGGGAGCGCGCTTTCCGATGAACTGGTGCCGAGCACGATCAGAAGTTCGTCCTTGATATAGGCGAGGAACCTGAAAATGCTGAAGCCGACGAACCGCGCAATCAGGCCGAGCACCACGAAGACGAACAGCGCCGCCGTCGCATAGAACACGGCAATCAGCCCTACAAGGTTGCCAAGCGCTGCCGGCCCGTATTTGCCAATAGTATAGGCCATCGCGCCAAAGGCCCCGATCGGCGCCGCCTTCATGACGATCGCGATGACGCCGAACACTCCATGCGCGGTGTCGTCGATGACGTCACGCAGGCGGTGGCCGCGTTCGCCGAGCGCCATCAGGGCAAAACCGAACAGAATAGCGAACAGCAGCACCTGGAGTATGTCTCCCCGCGCCAATGCGCCAACAACGCTGTCGGGAATGATGTTGAGGACGAAGTCGACGGACTTGTGGGCTTCCGCCTGCTTGACGTAAGTGGCGACCGCTGCGGCATCCGGCTTGGCCGCAAGCCCCTGCCCGACGGGAATAAGATTCCCGACGATAAGACCCAGGATGAGGGCAAACGACGACACGACCTCGAAGTAGATCAGCGCCTTTACGCCGACGCGGCCGACTTTCCGGGCGTCCTGGATATGTGCGATCCCTGACACGACGGTGCAGAAGATGATCGGCGCGATCACCATTTTGATCAGCTTGATGAAGCCGTCACCAAGCGCCTTGATCCAGTCGTTAGTGGCGAAATCGGGCCAGAGCCAGCCCACGAGGACGCCGACGATGATGGCAATCAGCACCTGGAGATAGAGGATCTTGTACCAGGGTTTAGCCGCGCGAACTTGCGAGCTGGTCACAGCCGTCATGACGTTCACTCCCCGCTGAGAACACAGGGATCGACCCATCGTTCCCGACGGTCGTCCAAGGGCTACAGCCAAGATCAATTGCCTGATCGGAGTCAATGAGGCAGCTCGATACCCCCCGGCATATTTGATAGCCAACCCGTTGCGCTGATGTCTGCCGCTTAGCCGTATATCTTGCGCGGCGGCGTACGCCTACCCGAGCCAACGTCCAATGCGGGCGACGGCTTCGCGCATGTCCTCGACTGAACGCGCGTAGGAAAAGCGTATGAATTGATGGCCTCGAACCGGATCGAAATCGATGCCCGGTGTTGCCGCGACATGTGCCTGCTCCAGCATTTGCTTGGCAAAGTCGAGACTGTCGGAGGTGAATGCGGAGACGTCCGCGTACAGGTAAAACGCCCCATCGGCTGGCAGAAACTTGTCGAGCCCGGCGCGCGGCAGTCCCTCGATCAGGACGCGGCGATTTTCCTCATAGCCGTGTTTCACCGCCTCCATTTCCTCGCGTCCCTCGAACGCCGCTTCGGCCGCAATCTGCGAGAGCGTAGGCACCGAAATCGCAAGATTCTGCTGCAATCGCTCGATCGGCCGTACCAGGGGCTCCGGGACTACCATCCAGCCCACGCGCCAGCCGGTCATGCAGAAATATTTGGAGAACGAATTGATCACGACCGCATGCGGGGAAAGCTCAGTGGCGGTCGTCGCGGCGAATGCATAGTCGAGCCCGTGGTATATTTCGTCGGAAATGAAACGAATGCCTGCTCCTTCAGCGGCTCCGATGACATCGGCGAGCGCCTCCCTGGACATCATCGTGCCGGTGGGATTGGCCGGGCTTGCGACCAGTACTCCCTTCAGTGGCCTCTTACGATGTGCCGCGAGCAACGCCTCCCCCGTCAGCGCATGCCGGTTTTCGCTCGATGTCTCAATCAGCACCGGCTCGCATCCGAGCGCACTCAGGATGTGCCGGTACGGCGGATAACCCGGCACGGTGACCGCCACCCGATCGCCGGGCTCGAACATCGCCAGAAACGCCAGGATGAATGCACCTGAAGATCCCGTAGTGATCACGACGCGCTCGGGATCCACCTCGCAGCCGTAGGTCTCGCGGTAATGTCTGGCGATGCGCGACCGCAACGAGGTCACGCCGAGCGCCGAGGTGTAGTCGATCCGCGTACCTTCGAGCGCCGCTTGGGCGGCTGAAATAGCCGGTTTCGGCGCCGGGGCCCAGGGTTGGCCGACTTCCATGTGAACGACGTGCTTTCCGGCGGCCTCCAGGCGCGCCGCCGCCGCCATCACATCCATCACCATGAATGGCGGAACATCGCCTCGTCCCGAGGCCATCATCAGGCCTTTTGCGCGTTCTCTAAGTGTCGCTTCCAGCATCGTGATCTGCTATTTCGCTCGGTGCCCCAGACTAGCCGTATTCCGTCGTTTGGTAGGCATAGCTCCGATCCGCTTCCCCGCCAACGAATAAAGACCCTGATGCTGCTTCGCCTCGCATTGCGCAAGAAATCCTGGAAATTGACAGCCGTTACGACGGCGGCAGCGCTCGCGCTATGGCCGATCACACCGGCGTCCGCACAGGAAAAAAGTCCCCGCGTGATCCGCGACACCGAGGCCGAGCAATTGCTGCGCGAGTACACGCGGCCGATCCTGCGCGCGGCCGGTCTGGAAAAGCAGAACATCCAGGTAGTCATTCTCAACGAAGGTGCTTTCAACGCTTTTGTCGCCGACGGTCGCCGCATCTTCGTGAACCATGGCGCGATCATGCAATCGGAAACACCGAACCAGATCATCGGCGTGCTGGCGCATGAAACAGGGCATCTTGCCGGGGGTCATCTTGCCAAGATGCGCGAGCAAATGGCCCGCGCACAGACCCAGATGGTGATCGCCATGCTGCTCGGCGCAGGCGCGATGGTGGCCGGCGCCAGAGGCGGCAACACCAATAGCGGCTTGGCCAATGCCGGAGCAGCCGCCGTGTCCGGCCCACAGGAGATGATCCGCCGCACGCTGATCTCCTATGTGCGCCAGCAAGAGGAAAACGCAGACCGGGCAGGCGTAAAGTTTTTGACTGCGAACGGCCAATCCGCCAGAGGCATGTACGAGACTTTCAAACGATTCACGAGTGACAGCATGTTCGCCGCTCGTGGCGCCGATCCGTACCTGCAGTCCCATCCGATGCCGGCCGAGCGCGTTGCGGGGCTTGAGGAATTGGCACGTTCGAGTCCCTATTGGGACAAGAAGGACGAGCCGGCCTTGCAGCTCCGTCATGACATGGTGCGGGCCAAAATCTCCGCGTTCATGGAGCGCCAGGACACCGTGTATCGGCGCTACCCGATGTCGAGCGAAACTCTTCCATCTCGGTACGCGCACGCGATTGCCACCTACCTGCATGGAGACCTTCGCTCCGCACTCGCCCAGATCGATGGACTGATCCAGCTCCAGCCGAACAACCCCTACTTCCATGAATTGCGGGGCCAGGCTCTCCTTGAGGGCGGCAAGCCGGCCGAGGCCATCGCTCCGCTGCGGAAGGCGGTGCAGCTATCCAACAATTCCCCGCTGATCGAGATGTTACTGGGCCAGGCGCTCGTCGGGACCGCCAACAAGGCGTACACCGACGAGGCGATTTCGTTGCTTCGCGCGGCTGTGGCGCGCGAGACGGAGGCTCCGATAGGATATACTCAGTTGGCGATGGCATACGGCCGTAAGGGTGACTATGCGGAGGCCGACCTCGCATCGGCCCAGGCCGCCTACCTTCGTGGCGATAACAAGACCGCACGCGAACTGGCTTCACGCGCGAAAACCCGATTCGCCATCGGCACCCCCGGCTGGGTCAAGGCCGACGATATTGTTGCTGCAAAGCTATTGCCGGGGCAGAAGAGCAACTAAATTGACAGGGCCTGTTGCCCGATTTGACCTAAAGGATTCTGCCTATGCCTTCGTTCCGCTTGCTCCTTCCCGCCTTGCTCGCGTTCGCCTTGTGCGGCATGCCTCCGAACGCATCGGCGCAGAGCTTCTCCGACAGCCAGCGCGGCGAGATCGAGAGCATGGTCAGGAACTACCTGATCGCTCATCCCGAGGTATTGGAAGAGGCGATGGCCGAACTTAACAAGCGCCAGGTCGCCGCCGAGGCGGCGAAGCATGAGGCAGGCATAGCCAAGAACGCCCAGACGATTTTCAACTCCCCGCGCGGAGTCGTGCTTGGCAACAAGGACGGCGACGTCACCTTCGTCGAGTTCTTCGACTACAACTGCGGCTACTGCAAACGTGCGATGACGGACATGTTGGAGCTGATGAAGGCGGATCCCAAACTGAAGGTCGTATTGAAGGAATTCCCCGTCCTGAGTCAGGCGTCGATAGAAGCTGCGCAGGTTGGAGTGGCGGTGCGCATGCAAGATCCGACTGGCAAGAAATATCTCGACTTCCACCAGCGGCTGCTTAGTGGTCGGGGTCAAGCCGACAAGGCGCACGCGCTGGCGGCAGCCAAGGAGGCCGGGCTCGATACCGCCAAGATCGAGAAGGATCTCAGCAGCCCGGAAGTGCGCGCCACCATCGAAGAGAACTTCAAGCTGGCTGAATCGATGGGAATGAACGGCACGCCCAGCTACGTGATCGGCAACCAGGTGGTGATCGGCGCGGTCGGTGTCGAAAGCCTGAAAGAAAAGATCGGCATCGCGCGCTGCGGCAAGGCGACTTGCTGAGCGCTACTTCAAGCAAAACCGTCTGTTCGCGAGACGAGCATTGCGTTTGCAATCTCACGCGAATGATTTTTGGGCAATTGCGGCAAGCCTGTTCATCGCGCGTTTAGAAAACAAACCGGATGGAACCTGCCGTTCCTGGGAACCCCTCCCCAGTCCTTTCGTTGTCGGCGCGGGCAATGCCAACAGACGTGAGGAGACACTCAATGATCAATCGCTATATGATTTCGGTAGCAGCCGCGGCGCTGATCGCGGGCGCGGGGTTCGCCCACGCGCAGGGAAGCGGCGGAATGGGCCAACAGGGGCAGTCGGGTTCGTCCGCTCAGCAGAGCGCGCCTTCGTCCGGCGCAAGCACGCAGAACCGTGACGCGACCGGATCGAGCGGCCCGTCATCGGGCATGAAGTCCAGCCAATCCGAGCAGAGGTCGGGGACGACCGGTAAGGGCGACCGCAGCGAAGGCACACAAGGTCAGCAGTCGAAGGGCATGACCTCGGGCGACCGCGGCCGAGGCGGCAACATGAAGGCCGAAGGACGCGAAGGGCGTGACGGCATGAAGGCCGAAGGTCGCGATCGTGAGGACCGAAAAGGCATGAAGGCCGAAGGCCGCCAGGACCGCGACGGCATGAAGGCCGAGGGCCGCGATCGTGAAGACCGCAGAGGCATGAAGGCCGAAGGACGCGAAGGCCGGGACGGCATGAAAGCTGAGGGCCGCGATCGTGAAGACCGCAGGGGCATGAAGGCCGAAGGGCGCGAAGGCCGTGACGTCAATCGCAGCGTCGACACCCGTGAAGGGCGTGGCGGAAGCGTGAACACGGAATCGCGAGAAGGTCGCTCGCAGATCACGACCGGTCAGGCCGGTGGCGGCGCAAGGCTTTCAACCGAGCAGCGCACCCGGATCACAAGCGTGATCAGGCAGCAGCATGTTCGCCCGGTGGATCGCGTCAACTTCTCGATCTCGGTCGGAACCCGTGTCCCGCGCAACGTGCGTTTCCATCGGCTCCCGTCACAAATCGTGACGTTCTATCCGGAATGGCGCGGTTATGAGTACTTCCTCGTCCGCGACCAGATCGTGGTGGTTGATCCGCGCACGCTCGAGATCGTAGCTGTACTGGAAGCATAAACCCCAGAATTGTCCTGGGTTCGGGCGGGCAGAAATGCCCGCCCTTTTCGTTTGTGCTAGCGCGGAAGCCATATCCCTGCATTGGTTAACGAGCACCTTCCCGGCTTCTGCATGCCTTTTTCCACCGGGACGACGTATCTGACGCATCCGATGGCGGCCCTAGAGGCTTCCCCTTGCCGCTGTTGTTACCTATAACCCGGCCACCTGCCGCCACATTGCCGGGATTTTGATGGTCAAAAGTCTTGCGGACACAATTTACGTGCTTAACGGTCCGAACCTCAATCTATTGGGGACCCGCGAGCCCGAGACCTACGGACGTGCGACGCTTGCAGACATCGAGAAACTCTGCGCCGACACATCAGCGCTGTTCGGGCTGAAAGCCGATTGCCGGCAGTCCAGCCGAGAAGGCGAGTTGATCGACTTCATCCACGAGGCCCATGCCGTCAAGGCAGCCGGGATCGTCATCAACGCCGGGGGATACTCCCACACGTCGATCGCGCTGCACGATGCGCTTGTGGCGGTGAAAACTCCAGCGATCGAAGTGCACATCAGCAACATCTATGCACGCGAGAACTTCCGTCATCACTCCTTCACTGCCCGCGCTGCTTTCGCCACGCTGAGCGGCTTTGGCATCGACGGTTACCGGCTCGCGATCAACGGCCTTGCCGCCAAGATTGGGATCAAGGCAAAAGCCTGACGTATCCGCCTCCCTCCAGAATTCCGGATTGAACACCATGGCGCGCCAGCCTGAGGAAAAGACAGCCGCTAAATCGAAAAGCGATGACAACTCGCTGATACGCGAACTGGCGTTGCTGCTGGACGAAACCAATCTCACTGAGATCGAGATCGAGCGCGCCGGCTTGCGGGTGCGCGTGGCCCGCAACAGTACGATGGCCGTATCGATGCCGGCCGGCTATGCAGGCGTCGCCGCGTCGGCGCCCGCGCTTGCCGCCGCTCCGCTTGCGATCGCCGAACTCGCCAAGCATCCCGGCATCGTGCCCTCGCCGATGGTAGGCACCGCTTATTGGGCTTCCGAACCCGGAGCGAAGCCGTTCATCGAGGTTGGCGCCAAGGTGGCGATCGGGCAGACGCTGGTCATCATCGAAGCAATGAAAACGATGAACCAGATCCCCTCGCCGCGCGCGGGCGTGGTTACCCAGATTCTCGTCGAGGACGGTCAGCCGGTCGAATTCGGCGAACCGCTGGTCATCATTGAATAGAATCCGTCAACCTCAGGCGCCGCGATGTTCGACAAGATCCTGATAGCCAATCGCGGCGAGATCGCGTTGCGCATCTTGCGCGCGTGCAAGGAGTTGGGCATCGCCACGGTCGCGGTGCATTCAACCGCCGATGCCGACGCGATGCATGTTCGCCTCGCCGACGAGAGCGTCTGCATCGGTCCACCGCCATCGAAAGACAGTTACCTCAACGTGCCGGCTTTGCTCGCCGCTTGCGAGATCACAGGCGCCGACGCCGTGCATCCTGGTTACGGCTTCCTCTCGGAAAACGCGCGTTTCGCCGAAATCCTGGCCGAGCACAATTTGCATTTCATCGGGCCCAAGGCTGAACATATCCGGCTGATGGGAGACAAGATCGAGGCCAAGAAAACCGCCAAGAAGCTTGGCATCCCGGTGGTGCCGGGCTCCGAGGGGGCCGTCGGGCCCAATGAGGATGCCATGGCGATCGCGCAAGCAATCGGCTTTCCGGTGCTCGTCAAGGCGGCCTCAGGCGGCGGCGGGCGCGGTATGAAGGTCGCTCAAACCGAAGGCGACTTGATGCTCGCGCTTTCGACGGCGGCAAACGAAGCCAAGTCGGCATTCGGTGACGCCTCGGTGTATCTCGAAAAATACCTGCAAAAGCCGCGTCACATCGAAATCCAGGTGCTCGGCGACGGCCGCGGTGCTGCAATCCATTTAGGCGAGCGCGACTGCTCGCTGCAACGCCGTCACCAGAAAGTCTGGGAAGAAGGCCCCTCGCCCGCACTCGATGTAGCAGCGCGCAAACAAATCGGCACGACGGTCGCCCAAGCGATGCAGCAGATGAAATATCTCGGCGTCGGCACAGTGGAATTCCTCTACGAGGACGGCGAGTTTTACTTCATCGAGATGAACACCCGCATCCAGGTTGAGCATCCCGTAACCGAAATGATCACCGACATCGATCTGGTGCTGGAGCAGATTCGGATCGCAGCCGGCGGCGACCTGCCAATGACTCAAGACGAGGTCATGATCGTCGGCCACTCCATCGAATGCCGGGTCAATGCCGAAAACCCCGTCACCTTCCGGCCCTCGCCCGGGAAGATTTTTCAATATCATCCGCCGGGCGGACTTGGGGTACGGATAGACTCCGCCGTCTACCAGGGCTACGTCATCCCGCCATATTACGACTCCCTGGTCGGCAAGCTGATCGTGCACGGAAAAACCCGCGCCGAGTGCTTGATGCGGTTGCGACGCGCATTGGATGAGATGGTCGTGGAAGGCATCGAGACCACGTTGCCGCTGTTTCGGGCGCTGGTCCGTGAACCCGCCATTATTGACGGCGATTACCATATTCACTGGCTCGAACAGTATCTGAACGGCCAGCCGCCCGCCTGAGACTGACTGTTCCAAAAACACCTGTCGACCGGAACCAAACGGCGCTCCAGCGGTTCAAACCGAAACGTTTGCCGTGCGGGGGGACTGTTAGATTCCGCAACTTCGGGACGTGAGATTGTCGTGACGCCATCGCGCCGGCGCACGATCTGGCAAATCCTGCTGCTTGCGGCGGGATTCCTGGTGCTGGTCGCGATCAGCGCCGCATCCATCGTTCTCGTCAACAAGGCGCGGCAAGACAGCAGCCGTGTGGTGCACACCGTCGAGGTCGAAAATCAGATCAACACCTTGCTGCTGGAAGTTCGCCGAGCCGAAAGCGCCGCACGGGGCTTTCTGCTCACTGCGGGACCGGAATTCCTGCGTAATCATGAGGCTGCGGTCCAAGCTATCATTCCCGACGCCGAAAAACTCGCACGGTTGACGGCGGACAATCCGTTTCAGGTCGAGAACATCAGGAAGTTGCGCCAGGCCGTGGAAGCGCGGCTTCGGCAGTTCGCTCAGGAAGTGGACTTCGTGAAACAGAACCAACCGGATCGCGCGGTCGCCCTGGTGCGCGAGGCGGCGGCAGCTGGAATCAGTGAGACGATACGAAATCTTGCGCTCACGATGCGCGCCGAAGAAGAGCGGCTGTTCGCGCTCCGAACGGCGCGCGCTGACCGCACGCAGCAGCTGGCGTCCATGGTAACTATCGCCGGCTCCGGCCTGGTGATCGCGCTCGCCGCGCTCTCTATTTTTTTGGTGCGGCGCTCTGCCCGCGCACGGGACGAGGCCGAGGCTTTGTTGCGGGACAGCAACCTGAATCTCGAGGCCACGGTCGACGAGCGCACCGCCGACCTTCGGGAGGCCAATAACGAAATCCAGCGTTTCGCCTACATCGTCAGCCACGATTTGCGTTCGCCGCTGGTCAACATCATGGGATTCACGAGCGAACTTGAGGAACTGCGAACCGACATCTTCAAGCGGATCGCCGCACTCGGTCGTGCCGCCGGTTCGGCGCCGGCGCCGGCAATCCCTGATGTCAGCGAGCCGGTGCTCGAGGGCCACGACAAGCAGCTCGCGCGGGATTTCTCCGAAGCGCTCGGGTTTATCAAGTCTTCGATCGCCAAGATGGATCGCCTCATCACAGCGATCCTCAACCTGACCCGGGAGGGACGCCGCGAATTCGATCCGGTACGCATCAACACCCGCGAATTGATTGAATCTGTGGTCGCTACGCTTGCCCACCAGGCCGCCGAGGCGCAAGCCGAGATCCGGATCGAGCCGCTACCCGACATCGTCAGCGACCGCCTCGCGCTGGAGCAGATCTTTTCCAACCTGATCGATAACGCGCTGAAATACCTCAGGCCGGGTGTTCCCGGCGAGATCACGATCCGCGGCCGACCCAAGCTGGGCTTTGCGATATTCGAGGTGGCCGATAACGGGCGAGGCATCGATCCGAAGGACCATCAGCGGATCTTTGAACTATTCCGTCGCGCCGGGGCTCAGGACAAGCCAGGCCAGGGAATTGGCCTTGCCCATGTGCGGGCCTTGGTGCGGCGGCTGGGCGGAACCATGTCCGTCGAATCGCAACTCAACAAAGGCAGCACCTTCGTCATCACCTTGCCCGTCGCCTGGGCAACCAGTAACCGGAACAGAGAAAAATGAGCAAACCCGTCACTATCATCATGATCGAGGACGATCCGGGCCACGCCCGCCTGATCGAGCGAAATATTCGCAGATCCGGTGTCAACAATGAAATCATACCCTTCACCAATGGTACGGACGCGATAAACTACCTGTTCGGCAGCGATGGCTCCGGGCTTGATCACAGGGGCCAGGCGTTGTTGATTTTGCTCGATTTGAATCTGCCGGACATGACCGGCATCGACATCTTGCGGCGGGTCAAGGAGAACGAGTATTTGAGGCGCGCACCGGTCGTGGTGCTCACCACCACAGATGACTCCCAGGAAATCAAGCGCTGCTATGAACTTGGCTGCAACGTCTACATCACCAAGCCGGTGAATTACGAAAGCTTCGCCCACGCCATTCGCCAACTCGGCCTGTTCTTTTCCGTGATTCAGGTACCCCCTGCCGCTCCATGAAGCCTCTGGCGCCCACATTGCTGTATATCGAGGACGACAAGGGGCTTGCCCGGCTTGTCGATCGTGGCCTGACCCGGCTCGGCTTCAACGTCATTCATGCTGCAACCGGCGCGGAGGGTCTCGAGCGTCTGCAGCAAGGCGGCATCGACGTGATCGCGCTCGATCAATTCATGCCGGGTCTGGACGGACTCGAAACTCTTGAGCAGATCATGGCTATTCCGAACGCACCGCCAGTGGTCTTCGTCACGGCGGCTCAGGACTCCAATACGGCCGTGGCCGCGTTGAAGGCCGGCGCTGCGGACTATCTCGTAAAGGACGTGCACGGCGACTTCATCGCGTTGCTGCAGGTCGCGATCGAGGGCGCGCTTCGGCAGGCCCGGCTACAGAAAGCCCGAGACGACGCCGAAGCCGAGGTTCATGCATCGCGCGACCGTTACGCCGCGCTCGCCGCCGAGCGCGAGGTGCTGTTACGCGAAGTCAATCACCGCGTCGGCAACAGCTTGCAGATCATCGCATCGCTCTTGCATCTGCAGGCCAATTCGGCCAACCAGGACGACGTCAAGGCTGCGCTCACCAATGCGATGGGACGGGTCGCCGCCGTCGCGCAGGTGCACCGCCGGCTTTACACCTCGCACGATCTGAAGAGCGTACTTTTAAATCAGTATCTCGAGGCCTTGCTCGAGGATCTCAGGAGGTCTGCCGAAGGCAACCGGATGTCGCGGCTTACTTTGAGCGCCGAGCCGGTAGAGATAGATCCCGATCGCGCGGTGGCGATCGGCATCATCGTCAACGAGCTGGTGATGAACGCGGTGAAATACGCCTATCCAGATGGCGCCGGTCCCATTCACGTCCAGCTGCATGGGCAAGCAGAAGACATCGTGCTGTCGATCGCCGACAACGGCGTCGGCCTCAATGTCAAGACCGACCCGCGTTCCACCGGCATGGGCCAACGCATCGTCACCGCGATGGCGTCCAAGCTCGACGCCAGCGTGGAGCGCGATCCCGCGCATGCCGGTACCAGGATCGTTCTGCGTTTTCGCCGGTTCGACAAACCGAAGACCAAACCTGATGCGCGCCAGTGACCTAGCCGCCGCGACGCCGAGCCTGCTATCGTTTCGCTCATGACCTCACGCGACTCCGCCTCGTTTGAAATCACGCCAGAAGTGCTGCTGCGCGCCTACGCCTGCGGCATCTTCCCGATGGCGGAAAGCGCAGAGGATTCAACCCTGTTCTGGGTCGAGCCCGAAATGCGCGGCGTGATACCTCTCGATGGCTTTCGCATTTCATCGCGACTGTCGCGCACCGTACGATCCGAGGCCTTTACGGTGACCGCAAACACCGCTTTCAAGGCCGTCATCGCCGGATGCGCCGCTCCGCAGCCCGGCCGCAACGACACCTGGATCAACAAGCGCATCCGTGATCTCTATGTCGGCCTGCATGAGCTCGGGCACGCTCACAGCGTAGAGGTCTGGCGAAACGACGACCTGGTCGGCGGACTCTATGGGGTAAGCCTGGGGCGGGCTTTCTTCGGAGAGAGCATGTTCCACCGCGCCCGGGACGCGTCCAAGGTGGGGCTGGTGCATCTGGTGGCGCGGCTGATCGCGGGCGGTTTCGAACTGCTCGATACCCAATATGTCACGGAACATTTGCGCAGTTTCGGCGCGGTCGAGATCTCGCGACGGCGTTATACGACGCTGCTCGACAGAGCGATCAAGGGGGATGCGGATTTCGGCCGGCTGCCCGTCCACCATCCCATCAGCGGCGCGCGGGCGCTGGAGATCATTGCCGAGCGCGCTTGAGCGAAACCGACCTTATTACCGGAAAATTCCGAACAGCCCGGGCTCCTGAGGTGGACGTGGCGGCGGAGGCGCCGGCTGCTGCTGAGACTGTTGCTGCGGCGGGGATTGAGGACGCGGCGCTTGCTTTGGCGGCGCGCGTTTCTGCGCGGGCGCGGCCGTGGCCTTGGCCGGCTCCGGCGCAGCGTTCACGACGGTGGTGTCTGGAACTTTGCAGTCGGTCAGCCAGATGTCGTAGATGGGATGCTCGACTCCGTGCAGGCCCGGACTTGCCGCAAACATCCATCCTGAGAATATCCGCTTCACCTCGCCCTGAAGCGTGATCTCGTCCACTTCGACAAAGGCGTCGGTGTTGGCGGCCTCGGTTGCGGGACGCGTGTAGCAGGCGTCGGTCTTGACCCGCAGCGCGCCGAACTGGACGGTCTCGCCGATATCCTCGTCGAAGTGGATGATGCGTCCGGTGATCTTGTCCAGACCGGAAAAGCTGGCCTTCTTGTTGACGATCTTCTGCGCCGGCGGCTCGGTCACCACCTCGTCGCCCGGCTGCAATGTGGCTGGCGACTGGGGCACTCCCTTCGGCTGACGCTGTCCTGGCGTCAGTCCCGGCAGCGGATTGGAGGCCGGAGGCCCCACCGCGACGCCCTGATTGGGTTGCGGCGGCGCAACCCCGATTCCCGGTTGCACATTCTGGGGAATGACCGTGGTGCCCGGGGGCGGCGCCAGCGGTTGCGATTGCACCGGCCCGGGAGGCGGCAGTCCCTGCCCCGGCTGGGCGCGGTTAGGCGTCGGAAGCACTCGTCCCTGGGGCAGTGCCGGCACTTCCTCGTCATCATCGAACTGCTGGTTGCTACGCGGGATGTTGCCGGGCGGTCGTGGCAACGGGTCGGAGAAGATGTTGCCAATCTGCGCGCGCGCTGGCGGCGCAAGCGAGATCACTGTGGCGGCCAGGAAAGCCGCGATACCGGTCAGGGCAATAGGTCGAAGCATCTCGCGGCTTTGAAAAGGCGAATCGATCTCGCGACTTTGTACGGGCTACGCGCCACTCGCAATCGCACAGGGGTTAACACGTCGAATACGGCGAGGAAAGGGCGACCTCCATCGCCCATCACCCACTGGTCAGCCTTGTCCGCAGATGAAATAGTCGCTGCTATCACAGTTCGGGCGCGCGGCGCCGGACCGCCTAAATCCGGGAGAACCGGGTCAGCCCGGAGGAAGCACAGTTCATGCCCGATCGAATTCGTCTGGATGGCAAGGTCGCCGTGGTCACCGGCGCGGCAGGCGTGATTGGAACCGCGACTATTCGGCTATTGGCGGAGCGCGGCGCGCGCGCCACGACGGGTGTCCGCGTGAATTGCGTATGCCCCGGCTTGATCGACAGCCGAATGCTGAGTGCGATCATTGAGGGACGCAATCCCACCAACACTCCCGTCCCGAACGAGAAAATCGTCGATCGAATTCCGGCGCGGCGGCTTGGAAAGGCCTCCGAAGTTGCCTCCCTCGTCGCGTTCCTCGCTTCCGATGATGCAAGCTATGTCTCCGCCTTCGATGGCGGACGCGTCGCGAGCTAACTTCGCTCCACTGCTACAGGTCTGAAATCAATGCCCGTGACCCTCGATCCCGATGCCGCTGCTGTGTTCAAGGCTTTTCAAGAGGCGGGCCGCCCGCCCTATGACACCGTGTCTCCAGCCGAAGCGCGTGAACTCTATCTAAAGGGACGTGTTGCGACCAATCCCGAGCCGCCGGAAATGAAATCCGTCGAGCCGCTGGCGATATCGGCACCTCACGGGACCATTGCTGCGCGGATGTACACGCCGAAGGTTCTCAGGACAGCGAACGGCCTCGCCCCTTGCCTGGTGTTTTTTCACGGGGGCGGCTGGGTGATTGGCGATCTGGATTCCCACGACGTGGTGTGCCGGAAACTAGCCCAAGAAGCTCAGCTCCTTGTTATCGCCGTCGACTATCGGCTCGCGCCCGAACACAAATTCCCCGCGGCGGTCGACGATGCCATCGCTGCAACCAGATGGATTGCGGACAATGCGAAATCGCTCGGCATCGACCCTTCCAGGCTTACCGTGGGCGGCGATAGCGCCGGTGGCAATCTGGCGACCGTCGTGGCCATTGCGGCGCGCGACGGTAAAGGCCCCGCGATCGCCGGGCAGGTGCTGATCTATCCTGCAGTCGAATTTGCAATGACGCACCCCTCGCACCGGGAGCCCGACACCAGCTTCTTGCTGACGCACTCAGTGATCCGTTGGTTCTCCAACCATTATCTGAGTAGTGCTGACGACGTTGCCGACTGGCGAGCGTCGCCGGTCCGCGCGACGACGCTGGCCGGCCTGCCGCCGGCATATGTGCTGACCGCGGGCGGGGATCCCCTGCGCGACGAGGGCGAGGAGTACGCGCAGCGCCTGAAGGACGCCGGCGTGCCGGTAACCTACCGGACCTTTCCGGGCCAGTTCCACGGCTTCTTCACGATGGGAAAAGTGCTGCAGCAGGCCAATGTCGCGGTCACTGAAATCAGTGGCTGGCTGAAAGCCCTGAACTAGCCCGGTCACAACAACCAGCTCACGACCAGGCATGCCGTTGCAGCGAATGTTGCCGCGGTCGTGATCCAGCCCAGCGTGTTGGTGAAGCGGCTGTTCACGCGCTCGCCCAGAACCGCACGATCGTTGGTCATCAGCATCATCAGCAGGAGCAAGGGGGGCACTGAAAAACCCTGGACGATGCCTGACCAGACCAGCGCTTTCATGGGGTTCAACCCAAGAAAATTCAGCGCAACGGCAAGTACAGTAACAATCGCGATGGTCGCATAAAAAAACGGAGCCTCGCGCGGCCTGGCGTTGAGACTACCGGGCCTTCCGAACCCCTGAACGAGATCGTAGGCGGCGCCGGTCGTCATCACTGGGACGGCTAGGAAGCCAACTCCCACCACGCCAATGGCGAACAGAAACTTGGCGCTTTCACCCGCCAATGGTTCAAGCGCGGCGGCCGCTTCAGCCGCCGTTTCGATTTCGCTTTTTCCGCCGGCGTGAAGAGTCGCGCCGGTCGCGAGAATGATGAAATAGAGAATGAGGTTGGAGAAAACCATCCCGATCAGGACATCCCGGCGAGTGCGGTCAAGCTCTCTGTCGCTGGCTCCGCGACGCTGCGCCACCGTCCGCTTTCCCTTCTCTATCTGCTCCTCGACTTCCTGATTGGATTGCCAAGTATAGATGTAGGCGGAAAGTGACGTGCCTATGCACGCAACAATCATGGAGAGAAACTCACCGTTGAACTGGACGCGAGGAACGAATGTGCCCATCAAGACCTCGCGAAGATCGGGCTTGGCCATTATCGCCGCCGCGATATAGGCAAACAGTGCGAGTGCGAGCCATTTGAAGACATCGCGCAGCAGAGAATAGGAGCCCCAAAACTGAAGAGCGAGGATCCCGAGCGCCGCGCCGACGACGATGAGGGGGATTGGAATTGGCAGCAGCAGGTTCAGTGAGGCACCGATGCCGCCGAGGTTTGCTGCAGCCTCGATCACGTTGCCCGCAATCGCGCCCATCATCATCGGATAGAGCAGCCAGGGCGAATAGCGGTCACGAATGACGGCGAACAGTCCCTTGCCATAGACCCGACCGAGCTTCGCGGACAGGTACACGACAACGTACATCATCGGCAAAACGACGGGAGCTATCCATAGAAACGCCAACCCGAACTTCGCGCCCGCGCTGGCGTAAGTCCCGATCGCGGAAGGGTCGTCGTCTGCAGCCCCGGTAATTACCCCCGTGCCGACCGCCCGCAGCAGCCCGCCCGGCTTTCGCTCGCGCTGATCGTCGGTGTCTGCAGCCGCCATGCCTGCTCCGTCTCCTCGGAAGTGAGCAGCCGGACTGCAGCTCCCATCGTTGCCGTTGTGAATGCGCAACATCATTGGACGTTCCGAGAGCCGGCAATCTGCGGCGGCGCATGCGGGGAGATCATTCTCTGAGACGGGACATCCGGTTGGTGCCCGGCCCTATAGAGCAGTTTGCCCTACACACCGGCGCGCAGTTGGTTGCCAGCGGATTGAGGAACCGGTAGGTACTCGGCAAACGGCCGCTGCCCTGTGCAAGCGTTCCGGGGGACACGGGGCTCAAGTGAAAACTCTGCTCGCAGTCGGCGGCCTCATCGACCGCCTGAGTAACTTGTTTGGCTACTTGGCGAAGTGGCTGGTGCTGTTTGCCTGCATTGTCAGCGCGGGCAACGCCGGCATTCGCTATCTGTTCAGTTACAGCTCAAACTCCTGGCTTGAAATCCAGTGGTGGATGTTCGCAGGCATCGTACTTCTCGGCGCATCGCAGACGCTGCGGCTCAATGAGCACGTTCGGGTCGACATCTTTTACGCCATCATGTCGGATCGCGGCCGACTGTGGGTCGACATCCTCGGCATCACATTCTTCCTGCTGCCGGTGACCCTTTATCTCTCATACCTGACGGTGCCGTTCTTCATCATCTCGTTCCAGCAGCAAGAGTTCTCGAACAATGCCGGCGGGCTGATCCTCTGGCCGGTCAAAGGCGTTTTGCCGCTTGGATTCATTCTGCTGTCTTTGCAGGGAGCGGCCGAACTCACCAAACGCATCGCGGCCCT
>JBJMTO010000196.1:0-8697 GCA_045811665.1 Bradyrhizobium sp. | reverse complement strand
AATGACGACAAACCAATCCACCTCCGTCGTCCCGCACAAGCGAAGCGCGATGCGGGACCCATAACCACAGGAGATAGTTTGCGAGGAAGTCATCGAAACAGCATCTCTCAAAACGAGCGACACAGCGTATCGGCACCTGCGTTTGCAGCGACGACACCGCCGTTGTTGCCAGCCACAAACGCGGTGCCTTGCAGCTATTCCGCGGCGACCATCTGCTGTGTGCGCCACTGGCCCAGCAGGGCCCTCAACGACGCGGGTTTCAGCGGCTTGTTCAGTACCGCGATATTCTCCTCACGCGCCGCGGCGCGCACATGCGGGCTTCGGTCCGCGGTAATCAGGATGGCCGGGATGCTGTCTCCGAAGCGGCGGCGAATGTCGCGGATCGCTGCGACGCCGTTGCCGCGATCCAGATGATAGTCAACCAGAAGACCGGTTACTCCTCGACCTGCGGCGCCGATCGCCTCGATGGCAGCGTCGGGATCCGCCACTGCAATCACCTCGGCATTCCATGCGGTCAGCAGCGTTCTCATGCCGTCCAGGATCGCGGGATCGTTCTCGATACACACGATCAACGAGCCGCTCATGGCCGTTCGCGAGAGCGAGGTCGCGGTGGTCACGGCGGCCGTGTAGTTGATCGCTTTCGCGATCGGCACGGTCACGGAAAACACCGAGCCGCCGCTGCGGTTTGCGCCCAAGGCGATGCCGTGGTTGAGGACGCGTGCGAGGCGCTCGACGATCGAGAGCCCCAGTCCGAGACCGCGAGCAATGCGCGCGCCCTGCTCCAGCCGGTGAAACTCCTTGAATATTTCGCCGCGCTTCACGATGGGAATGCCTACGCCGGTGTCGTAGACCCCGATCTGCAGGGATTGACCGCGCCGACGGCAGCCGACCAGCACGCGGCCGCGCGGGGTGTATTTGATGGCGTTCGAGATCAGGTTCTGCAGCAGCCTGCGCAGCAGCAGCCGATCCGATTGTACCGGCAGCGAGCAAGGAACGAAATCCAGTTTCAGGCCCTTGGCCCGGGCGATCGGCGCAAACTCGATTTCGAGCGAACGCATCAAGTCGCTCATCTTGAAACTTGCAATCGTCGTCGTCATGGCGCCGGCGTCGAGCCGCGAAATGTCCAGCAGAGCGCCGAGGATCTCCTCGATGGCCTCCAGGGAATCGTCGATGTTTTCGACCAGCCGGGAATCCTCGCCTCCGGCTTTTCGCTCGACGAGGCTGGTGACGTAGAGCCGAGCCGCGTTGAGCGGCTGGAGAATGTCATGGCTTGCGGCGGCGAGGAATCGGGTCTTCGAGATGTTGGCGTCCTCGGCGGTGCTCTTGGCCTGCGCCAGTTCAGAGTTGAGCCGCGTCAGCTCCTCGGTACGATCCCGAACCCGCTTCTCCAGCGTCGCGTTGGCGCGTTCGAGTGCCTCGGCGGCCTCGAACGAGGGAGTGACGTCGGAGAAGGTGATCACCAGACCGCCGCCGGGCATCCGGTTCGAGCGGACCTCGATCACCATGTGACGATCGGGAAGACGTTCGAGGTACGGCTCGCCTTCGGCGGTATAGGCGGCCAGTCGCGTCTCCAGCAGCGTATCGCCGTCGCTCTCGTCCAATCCGGACGGCCGATTGGCTCCCATGAATTCGACGATCTCCCTGAGCGGACTCCCGATCTGGACCAGATGAAGCGGCAGACCGAGAATCTCGCCGAACTGCCGGTTGGAGCAGATCAGTTGCAAATCGGTGTCGAAAACCGCGATCCCCTGCCGGACGTGGTTCAGCGCCGTCTGCAATATCTCGCGATTGAAATGAAGCGCGGCATGGGAGTCGTCCAGCAGTTTCAGCGCTGCCTTGGCCGAGACGGTACGCTTGCGCAGGAGCAGCGACATCACCAGCCGCGACGAGGCCGCGCCGATCGAGGAGGCGATCAGGTGTTCGGCGTGCTGCAGCAGCTCGAAATCGGCGGGGGTGGCCGGATCGAGGCTGACGCCGTGAGCTACCGCGAAGGCTTCGAAGGAATGCCGGGCACGATCGGGACCGAGATACTGGGCGACCGTGCTTTGAATGTCTTGCACCGTCACGGTGGTGCGCCAGCGCCGGAATGTGGGAGTTATCGGAGCCAACGCATCCGGCACAAACAGATCGGCCTGCAATCGTTCGATCGAGGACGGCTGTCGCGCCAGCGAGAGCACGACATAGGTCAACAGGTTGAGCGAAAGCGACCAGAGCACGCCGTGCAGAAGCGGCGGCAAATCGGCGCCGAAAAGCGCCTGCGGCCGCAACGCCTCGATTCCGAACAGGCCATGCTGGAGCAGAAAAAGCCCGGTGGGACTGCCGTCCATGAAGCTTGGAAGAAACAGCGTGTAGATCCATACCGCCGCACCTACCAGCATGCCGCCGATGGCTCCTCGCGCCGTGGCCTGACGCCAGAACAGGCCGCCGAAAAAGGAAGGCGCCAGTTGCGCAATGGCCGCAAACGACAGCAGCCCGATGGCCGCGAGCTGTGTATTGCCGAGCGCGCGGTAATAGAAATAGGCCATGACCATGATGGCGAAGATCGCCATGCGACGAACCCTGAGCAGGAAATGGCCAAAGTCGTTCTGGCGTGTCGGCGACTGCGGACCCCGCTTCAGCACCAGCGGCAAGACGATGTCGTTGGAAACCATGATCGAAAGCGCCACGCACTCCACGATCACCATCGCGGTTGCCGCCGAAAGGCCTCCGATGAATACCAGCACGCTGAGCAAGGGGGCATTGCCCTCCATCGCAAGCGCCAGCACGAACATGTCGCTGTCCAGCGCGCCGAACGGAAAGATGATCAGGCCGGCCAGCGCGATCGGTATGACGAACAGGTTGATGGCGACCAGATACAGCGGGAACAGCCAGCGCGCCCGGCCCACTTCGGCGTGGCTGGAGTTCTCCACGACGCTGACGTGAAACTGCCGCGGCAGCAGCATGATCGCGCAGAACGAGAGCAGCACCATGGTCAGGAAGTTGCCGGGCGAAGGCGAGTAGTTGATCGCGCGCACGGCTTCGGGGGTCTTCATGGCTCGTTCGGCGAGCTCCACCGGCCCGAACATCCAGAACGTGACGAATGCGCCGGCAGCGATAAAGGCGACCAGCTTGACGATCGATTCGGTAGCGACCGCGAGCATCAGCCCGTGCTGGTGTTCCGTCGCGTCGGTTTGGCGGGTTCCGAACAGGACGGCGAAAGTCGCCATCGCCAATGTGACGACCAGAGCGATATCGCCGATGATCGGCATGCTGGAAAACGCCTGGTCTTCGCTCAGGATCGTTTCCAGCGAAGAGGCCACGGCCTTGAGCTGCAGCGCGATGTAGGGAACCGATCCGATGATCGCGATCGAGGCCACCGTCACCGCAACAGCCTGGCTCTTGCCGTAGCGCGCGGCGATGAAGTCGGCGATCGAGGTGATGTTCTGCGATTTCGCGAGCTGGATCACGCGCCGCAGCAGCGGCGTGCAGAAGCCGATCATCAGGATCGGGCCGATATAGATCGCCAGAAAATCGAAGCTGGTTCGGGTGGCGAATCCAACCGAGCCGAAGAAGGTCCAGGAGGTGCAGTAGATCGCGAGCGAGAGCGGATAGATCAGCGCACTGGCGCGCCCCCGCTGAGTGGGCGAGAGGCGGTCTCCGTAGCTTGCTACCAAAAACAGGAACCCGATGTAGCCAAAAGCGGCTGCGATCACGGTCCAGTCGTGCAGCATTGCTGCTTACTCCTTAAAGCCTCGTATGCGGTTGCATCCGGCCTCGCACCGATCACGATCCGTGCCCCCGTCACTATAGCCGGATTGAGCCCGCAAAGCACGGTGGCCGGCGGCGCGAAAGCGGGATCGGCGGGGATCGAGAAGGTGCTATTCGGCCGCGAGCGACCGTCCCTGGAGCGGGAGCCCAAGACGCTGCCAGACCTGCACCAGCGCCTCGGCGAGCTGGTCGATCAAGAGGTCGTCATGGTAGGGCGAAGGTGTGATGCGCAGCCGCTCCGTGCCTTTAGCGACCGTCGGATAATTGATCGGCTGGATGTAGATGCCGTGCTCTTCGAGCAGGATGTCCGAAGCACGCTTGCAGTGCTCGGGGTCGCCCACAAACAGCGGCACGATGTGGGTGTCGCTCGACATTACCGGGAGGCCGGCGGCGGTGAGGATCGCCTTGACGCGGGCGGCGCGGTCTTGATGCCGCTGGCGCTCCCAGCTCGAAGTCTTGAGGTGGCGTATCGCGGCGGTCGCGGCAGAACAGATCGCCGGCGGCAGCGAGGTGGTGAAGATGAATCCGGGCGCGTAGGATCGGACGGCGTCGATGATGTCGGAATTTGCCGCGATATACCCGCCCAGGCAGCCGAAAGCCTTCGCCAGCGTGCCCTCGAGAATGTCGATGCGCTCCATTACGCCGTCGCGCTCCGCAATGCCGCCGCCGCGCGGTCCGTACATGCCGACGGCATGAACCTCATCGACGTAGGTCATTGCCCCATAGCGCTCGGCCAGATCGCAGATCTTCGCCAGTGGGGCAATATCGCCGTCCATCGAATAGAGGCTCTCGCAGGCGATCAGTTTGGGCCGGTCCGGCCCGGCCGCGCGCAACAATTGCTCCAGATGCGCCATGTCGCTGTGGCGGAACACCTGCCGCTCGCAGCCGGCCTGGCGAATGCCTTCGATCATCGAGTTATGGTTGAGCGCGTCAGAAAGGATCAGGCAGTTCGGGATCAGCTTGGCGATCGTCGAAATCCCGGTCTGGTTCGAGACGTAGCCGGAGGTGAACAGCAGGGCCGCTTGCTTGCGGTGCAAATCGGCCAATTCCTGCTCGAGCTGCACCAGCGGGTGATGGGTGCCGGCGATGTTGCGGGTGCCGCCCGCGCCGGTGCCGACCCTGGTGGCTGTCTCAACCATCGCGCCGACCACCTTGGGGTGTTGGCCCATGCCGAGATAGTCGTTGGAGCACCAGATCACGACGTTGCGGGCGCCCTGTGGGCAATGCCACACCGCGTGAGGGAATCGACCGGCGATCCGTTCCAGATCCGCGAATACCCGGTAACGCCGCTCCTCATGCAAGCGGTTGAGTGCGGCACCGAAGAACTTGCTATAATCCATCGCGAAGAACTGCCAGTAACGAAAGCTGAGGCCCGAGCGCGGCCTCGTTTTAGAACTATTCCAGGATTGATGTCGAGCCGGAATTCGCGTCGCGGAGGTGCGCAAGCAGGGCCAGAAGCGCCGGCATCAGGCCCGCCGCGGCCCGGCCACCGCTTCAATGCGAGTTCAGGTGGTCCTGAACCGGAGCACGCCATCGACTTCGTCGGCGATCAGACGGCCTTCGACCAGCATGTAATTGACATGGGCAATCAATTCGCCGGCGGCGAACCCCATCTGGTGCACGTCCAGCACGTGCTTGTGGAATACCACCGGCACCAGTTCCTTGGACGTTTTGGAAGTGTCTCGGCAGGCTTCCGCGATCAGCCGGCAGCGATCCTCGTGGTGGTCGGCCAATTGCTTGATCCGTGTCTTCAGGCCGTAAAAGGGAACGCCGTGACCGGGCAGCACGATGACGTCATAGGGCAGGGTCGTGGTCAGGCTCGCCAGTGAAGCGAGATACTCGCCGAGCGAGTTCTGGTCCGGCTCGACCGCCCAGACGCTGACATTAGGTGAAATCTTGCTTAGCACCTGATCGGCCGAAATGAATAGCTTGTCGGCAGCACAATAAAGCATGACCTGATCGAGCGCGTGACCGCCGCCGGTGATGACCTTGAAGCGCCGGTCGCCGATGGAAATTTCGTCGCCGTGAGAGATGCGCCGATACGAGGGCGGCAAAATCGAAACGCGCTTCAGGTAATCCTGCCCACGGCCGAGCAACTTGTCAGTCAGGTTCTCGTCCATGCCGTGACGTTGAAAGAACAGCCGTTGCGCGTTGCGGCGCTCCTCGGTGCCGCGGTTCTGGTGGTAGACCGATTGCAGATACTCGACCTGCGACATGAAGAGCGGGCAGCCGAAACGCTCGACGATCCAGCCGGCGAGACCGACGTGATCGGGATGCGAATGAGTGACAATCAGCCGGGTGATCCTGACATGCGCCAGTGGACCCTCAAACAGCGCGGTCCAGGCGGCAATCGAGTCCTCGTTGCCGAACCCGGAGTCCACCATTGCCCAGCCGTCGCCATCGGCGAGCAGATAGATATTCACGTGGTTGAGCCGGAACGGCAGCTTGAGCCGCACCCACAAAACCCCGGGCCGCACCTCGACGACCTGATCGGGACCAGGGTGATTTTCCCAGGGGTACCGCAGCGCCTCGGCCGAGGACTGCACCATGTCTGTTTTGGAGTGCATCGTTCGGGTTCGCAGTCCTCGTTAGAGCGCAATCGGACGCAAGACCCAATTCTGCGTCAGCCGATCGCGCCTCATCGGCTTAGCCGCACAATCGGCATCGCGCCAGCCGAAAAACGGGGGAGGTTCCAGCAAAACACGGCGCATGGCCGTTTGAAGACCGCCCGATGAACTCCGCCCCAATTTGCTGGTCAGCGCTGCATCTGCATCATGTGATCCGTCGGCATCATGTTCTGGTTGAGGTTCGCCATGATCCAGAGTGAGCCGCCCATGACCAGCACGACAATCAGCACCCCGAAAGCCAGCGCCAACACGTTGTTGGTGTTGTCGGGACCGGTTGTGATGTGCAGAAAGAATACCAGATGCACCCCCATCTGCGCGATCGCCAGAACGATCAGCGCGACCGGGATGCTCGGCTGCCATACCAGATCGGTGCCCGCGATAAAGAATGAGGTCGCCGTCAGCAGAATGGCGAGCGCCAGCCCGATCGAATAGACGGCCACTCTCTGAAGGACACTGCCGCCGCCCTCATCGTGCTCGTCTCCGGGCGCGACGTCCGGGCGGTGACCCGCGTGTTCGTATTGGCTTGTCATGACGCACTTCCGAGCAAATACACCATGGTGAATACCGCGATCCAGATGATGTCGAGCGCGTGCCAAAACAGCGCAAAGCAGAGGATGCGTCGTTGGATGTCCGCTCTGAATCCCTTGGCGACGACCTGCGCCATCATGGTCAGCAACCAGAGAATGCCGGCAAAGACGTGTAACCCGTGGCAGCCGACCAGGGTGAAGAAGGCCGAGAGGAATGCGCTGCGGGTCGGTCCGGCGCCGCGTGCCACAAGGCTCGCGAATTCGTTGGCTTCGATCGCGAGAAATCCCAGCCCCAAGGCGCAGGTGAGGGCCATGGTGACGTGAAACCACAGCTGATTGCGCATATCGGCCGCGATCGTCGCCAGCCCGCAGGTGAAACTCGAGATCAGCAGTAATGCCGTTTCGATCGCGACGTTCCGCAGCTCGAACAATTCACGCCCGCTCGGCCCGCCCGCCGTCTGCCCGAGCAGGACGGCATAGGTGGCGAACAACGCGGAGAACATGATGATGTCGCTGAGGATGAATATCCAGAAGCCGTAGCCGGTCACGATCCGCTTGGGGGCCGGGCCTGGGTGTCCTACGCCGGAGCCCTGCATGCCTCTGAGATGATGCGGGTCTCCGTCCTCGTAGGCGGTCGCCGCACCTGTCATCACGCACGCCCTTCCACACCGGCGAACGACCGTCGCTCCGCAATCGCGGCGCGGTCAATGCGTGCGACTTCCGCAGCCGGAATGACGTATTCGTCATGGTCTCGCCAGGCGAACACGACGAATGTTGCGAACGCGCCGACCAGGCCAGCGCCGACCATCCACCAGATGTGCCAGATCAACGCGAACCCCGTGACACTGGCGAAAAACGCGCAAACAAACCCCGTCGGCGAATTGCGCGGCATTTCGATATCGCGGTAGTCCGGCGCGTTGCCATCGAGCGTCTGCTCCTTGCCACTCGACTTGATCGCCCAATACGCCTCTTCTCCGCGCACATCGGGCAGAGTGGCGAAATTGAAAACCGGGGGTGGAGACGATGTTGCCCATTCCAGCGAGCGCCCGTCCCAGGGATCGCCGGTGACGTCGCGCAATCGTGCGCGCTGTCGAATACTGACGACGAGCTGCAGGACCTGGAAAACGATTCCGGTGGTCAAAAGGACAGTGCCGAGCGCAGCGATGATCATCCAGGGGCGCCAGGCCGGGACGTCGTAATGCTGCATGCGCCGCGTCATGCCGAGCAGGCCGGCGGCGTAGAGCGGCATGAAGGTGACATAGAAGCCGATCAGCGAAAACCAGAACGCGGCCTTGCCCCATCCCTCATGCAGCCGGAAACCGAATGCTTTGGGAAACCAGTACGTATATCCGGCGAACGCACCGAACAGCACGCCGCCGATGATGACGTTGTGAAAATGAGCCACCAGGAAGAGGCTGTTGTGCAGGACGAAATCGGCGGGCGGTACAGCGAGCAGAACGCCGGTGAGACCGCCGATAATGAACGTCACCATGAAGCCGACCGACCACAACATGGGAGTCGCGAAGCGAATGCGCCCGCCATACATCGTGAACAGCCAATTGTAGATCTTCACGCCGGTCGGCACCGCAATGATCATGCTCGCGATGCCGAAGATGGCGTTGACATTCGGCCCGGCGCCCATGGTGAAGAAATGATGCAGCCACACCATGAAGGAGATGATGCAGATTGCCATGGTCGCGAGCACCATGGAGCGATAGCCGAACAGCGGCTTGCCTGAGAAGGTCGAGACCACCTCCGAGAAAACCCCGAACGCCGGCAGGATCAGGATATAGACC
>JBJMTO010000195.1:0-8374 GCA_045811665.1 Bradyrhizobium sp. | reverse complement strand
TGCTGATGCGGGAGTTCGAGCGCGCGATCGAGCGCGGCGAAGACACTACGGTCGCCACCTTTGTACTGGAACAACTGCGCAACATCGTGCGCTCAACCGCCGAAGAGGCGCAGCCGCGAGTCGAGGATCCGGCGCGGCTGTTGTTTCGGCCGCTTGAACCATTTCTTATCGAAGGGAATGTTCAGGCACGACCAGGTCAGATCCGCCGCTCATCATTGCTGCCGGTGTGGCAATGGTTGAGCCGTGACGGTGCGCCCGATGAGGCCCGCGAATTCGACGCCGCGCTGGCGAGGATGCGGCAAGCCGGCACCACCTTCGATCTTGAAGCTTTGGTCCGCAAATTTCAGCTCGTGGCAGCGGCTGCGATTGTCAAGATTGCCACGCCGGTGCCGGCGGGGGACCGGCAGCCTGCGTTGTCCCGGATTGGTACGGCTCATGTCATCGAAGACATGCTGCCGATCGGCGGCGTCTTGCTTGCGCGGGAAGCGCTGGACACGTTCAACGGCAGGCTCCCCAACTATCTCAGGGTTTTCGGAGATGCCCAGATCGCGTCCGTTGGCGATGCCATCACCGGTTCGTCGCTGCAAACCCCGCAGCTCCTGCCTTTCGCCCTCTCGCTGGTGCTGCAGCGGCTGACCGCTCCTTGGCAGATCATCCGCATCGCCACCAAGATGGCGGCTTCGGACGACGAGATCCGTGTTGCCGCGACGCCGTACGGCATCGCCGTAACCATCGCGCTGCAGGATCTATCGTCCCTTGCGGCCAATCTGAGAAAGGACATCAAGCGCGGTCATTTCGAAACCGTGGCCGAACAACTCAAGACACTTCATGAGGGCGTGCGTGGCTTGCGGACCGAACTTGATCTACGCAACGATTCCAATTGGGGCAGGCAACTTACTTCGATCCGGGCCGATATATCCAATGCGCTGCAGTCCGAAATCGACAGCGTGCCGGGTCGGGTGCGGCGTATTCTGCGCCAGCGGGCCGAGAAGGACATTCCTGCGGCCCCCCGGGTCGACCCGACGGAGGTCGACGAAGCTGCCGCATTGATCGACTTCGTGGCGCTCTGCCGGAACTATGCCAGTGAGCTTGCAATCAACGAAGTCACGCTGCGAACCTATTCGGACCTGCAGCAATATGTCGAGCATTCCACCGAAGCGCTGGTGCAATCGCTGAGGGGTGGCGACGCCAAAGCCCGTGCATACCGGCACATGCAGGTGACGGCGGCAATCAAGTTCTGCGATATTCTGTTCGGCCATGACTATGCGTCGTTGATGAGCCGCGCCGCCGAAAATGCACTGGCGGGCGAGCGCAAGCCTTCGCGGGCCGGATAGCGCAAGCGATAGCGCGATCTAACCGCATCTCTTATATTTTGCCCAACCAACGACCTTCACGCTGAACGGCTTTCGTGAAAGCAGCCGTCGGCTCAGGCGAGGAACCGCGCGCGGCCGATTGAAAGAGCGCGGTGACGCCGCTGGATCGACGCAACTCGCGTCCGCTTTATTACGAAAGTTTAATCCCGCCGCCAGCGCGCCGTAAGGCGGAAGTCCCCATCTTCGGAGTTGTAAGGGCGCTTCGCCCATCCGAATCAGGTGCTGGAGATTTTGCATGAACGACCGTCCGACCGATCTTTCGTCCCGTCCGCCTCTCACCGAGGTCCGCCGTTCGCGGTCGTCGTTGCGCAAATTTGCGTTGATGGCTTCGGTTGCCGCGGGTCTTGGCGTGGGTGCGTACGGCTTCAGCCCGTCCATTGGCCCGGCCGATATCTTCGGTAATGCGGCGCATGCGCAGGTCAACAATGAGGTCAGCAAGGTACAGAAGCCGGTTGGCTTCGCCGACATCGTTGAGCGCGTGAAGCCGTCCGTGATTTCGGTGAAGGTCAACATCAACGAGAAGCAGACCAAGGACGACAGCGGCAGCAATAGCGACGATTCTACCCCGTTCCAGCCGGGTTCACCTATGGAGCGCTTCTTCCGTCGCTTTGGCTCGCCCGACGGCATGCCCCCGGGTCTGCGCGGAATGCCTCGCGGACGTGGCGCCGTAACCGGGCAGGGTTCCGGATTCTTCATTTCCGCCGACGGCTATGCGGTCACCAACAATCATGTGGTTGACGGCGCCGACAAGGTGGAAATAACCATGGATGACGGCAAGAGCTACACAGCCAAGGTGATAGGCGCCGATGCCCGGACCGATCTGGCTTTGATCAAGGTCGAGGGTAGCTCGAACTTCCCGTTCGCCAAGCTTTCGGACGGCAATCCGCGCATCGGCGACTGGGTGCTTGCCGTGGGTAATCCGTTCGGCCTCGGTGGTACTGTCACCGCCGGCATCGTCTCGGCCAGAGGACGCGATCTCGGCAATGGGCCATACGACGATTTTATCCAGATCGACGCGCCTGTGAACAAGGGCAATTCCGGCGGCCCAGCGTTCAATGCCGACGGCGAGGTGATGGGCGTCAATACGGCAATTTATTCGCCGTCAGGCGGTAGCGTCGGCATCGCATTCTCTATTCCGGCGTCCACCGTGAAGAGCGTGGTTGCGCAACTGAAGGACAAGGGCAGCGTCAGTCGCGGTTGGATCGGCGTTCAGATTCAACCGGTGACGACTGAAATCGCCGATAGCCTTGGGCTCAAAAAGGCGGAAGGCGCGCTGGTTGCCGAACCCCAGCCGAACAGCCCGGCCGCCAAGGCGGGAATCGAATCCGGTGACGTTATCACGGCCGTGAACGGTGAGCGCGTAAAGGATGCCCGTGAACTCGCGCGCACCATCGGTGCTTTTGCCCCAGGGACCGCCGTGAAGCTCGACGTGCTGCACAAGGGCGAGGAGAAGACCGTCAATCTCACGCTGGGCCAATTGCCCAATTCGGTGGAAGCCAAGGCCGACACCAGCAACAGCGACAAAGGTGGAGCCAATCGCGGCACGGACGTGCCGCGTCTCGGTTTGACGCTCGCCCCCGCCAACAGCGTTGCGGGAGCCGGCAAAGATGGCGTGGTTGTCACCGAAGTAGACCCGAAGAGTGCGGCGGCAGAGCGTGGCTTCAAGGAAGGTGACGTAATTCTCGAGGTGGCGGGAAAGAGCGTTGCCAGCGCTGGCGACGTGCGTGAAGCGATCACCGCCGCGCGCACCGAAAACAAGAACAGCGTCTTGATGCGCGTAAAAAGCGGCGGCTCGTCTCGTTTCGTCGCTGTGCCCCTTGCAAGGGGTTGAGCGAGGATCGTGGCCCGCAACGGAACCGGTCACCGATCAGGGTCAGAATGGGCGTCATGATGCCACCAAATCCGGCGGGATCATGATCCAACAGAAGGAGGGTGTCGCCGGCAATGTCGCCCCCGCCGACGGCGTCTTCCGGGGGGCGGGTCGAGAGCCCGCTCCCACCAGTTGCCTTCCGGTGGAATACGCCCCCCTCCGTCGGAAGGTCCAAAGGGCGGTGAGGTCCCCCAGCTTCACCGCCCACTTTCTCGGTTCAGGACGAGTCGGCAGGTCGCCTTGCGTGAGCATGCCGCCCGCGCCATGGTGACAGAAGGCTGGCCCAGTTGAGTGCAACCGATTCCAAAATGCGCCTCTTGATTATCGAAGACGACCGCGAGTCCGCCGACTATCTGGCAAAGGCCTTTCGAGAAGTCGGCTACGTCGCCGATCTCGCTGGAGATGGAGAGGAAGGACTGGTGCTCGCTGAATCCGGCGACTATGACGTGCTGGTGGTGGATCGGATGCTGCCAAAACGCGATGGCCTTTCCCTGATCGGCGCGTTGCGCGAGAAGGGCAATCGTACCCCCGTGCTGATACTCTCGGCCCTGGGCCAGGTGGACGACCGCATCAAGGGTCTGCGCGCCGGCGGTGACGACTACTTGCCAAAACCGTATTCGTTTGCAGAATTGCTGGCCCGGGTCGAAGTATTGTCACGCCGTCACGGCGGCCCAACCGAAGAAACCACTTATCGCGTGGGCGATCTCGAACTTGATCGTCTCTCGCATCGGGTGTCTCGCGGCAAGGATGAGCTGACCTTGCAGCCGCGCGAGTTTCGGCTGCTGGAATATCTCATGAAGCACGCCGGTCAGGTCGTGACGCGAACCATGTTGCTGGAAAATGTCTGGGATTATCATTTTGATCCGCAGACCAACGTCATCGACGTCCATATTTCGAGACTGCGGTCCAAGATCGACAAAGGTTTTGAGCGGCCGCTGCTCCACACCATTCGCGGCGCGGGATACATGATCCGTGACGGCATTCGGTAAGCTGATCCGGACCACGGCGTTTCGCTTGACGCTTGTGTACCTGTTTCTGTTCGCGCTATTCGCCGCATCTCTCCTGGGGTACTTCGCCTGGAATACCCGTCGCTTGATCACCGAGCAGATCACGTCAACGGTGACCGCCGAAAACGCGGAGATCGCTGACATCTTCGGTCGTCGTGGACTACGCGGCCTGGTCTTCACAATCGAGAACCGGGCGCTCCGGCCGGGGTCCAATCTCTATCTCGTGACCACGCCGACAGGACAGGCCATCGCAGGCAATGTCGGCTCGCTTGCACCAGGGGTGATGGCGGCAACGGGATGGTCGGAGACCGCCTACCGTCGGCTGGACGACCAGGACAAGGCGGATCATCGTGCGCTGGTGTTCGTTTCCGAATTGTCCGGCGGTTTCCGGCTGCTGATCGGGCGCGATCTGGACGAACGAAAGCGGCTGTTCGGCATCGTTCTCAAAGCCGCGCAATGGTCGCTGTTGGTGGTCGTGGTGCTCGGGCTCGGCGGCGGCGTTTTCGTCGCGCGCCGGGTGTTACGGCGTATCGATGCGATTACCGGCACCACCCAGCGCATCATGGCGGGCGATCTCAGCGGCCGGCTGCCTGTAGGCCGCAGTGGCGACGAGCTTGATCGCCTGGCGGAAAACCTGAACGCGATGCTGGAACGGATCGAAACCCTGATGCTGGGGCTGAAGGAAGTTTCGGACAACATCGCGCATGACCTGAAGACGCCGCTGACGCGTTTGCGCAATCGTGCCGAAGAGGCGCTGGCGAAATCCGGCAGTGAGGCCGAGTATCGCCACGCCCTGGAGCGCACAATCGACGAGTCCGATGGACTGATCCGGACCTTCAACGCGCTGCTCATGATCGCCCGCGCCGAATCAGGACAGGCGCGTGGCAACATGGACAACTTTGATGCCGCCGAAGTCGCTCACGGCATCCAGGAACTCTATGAACCGCTTGCGGAGCAAGACGGAATGACGTTGCGCGTCAAAACCGCTCCGACGCCGCTGCGCGGAAATCGCGAACTGATCAGCCAGGCATTGGCCAATCTCGTCGAGAACGCCATCAAATACGGCAAGCCGACCCCATTGGGCCAACCGTTGAGCGCGGACGCGGTCGCTGCGCCGGAAAACAGGGAGATATTGATCGAGGCCAGGCGCGAGGGCGATCAGGTGTTGCTCAGTGTCACCGATCGGGGCCCCGGTATCCCGGAACCGGATCGCAAGCATGCGGTGGAGCGATTTGTCAGGCTTGAGGCGAGCCGCACCCAGCCCGGCTCGGGCCTTGGGCTGAGTCTAGCGTCGGCCGTTGCGACCTTGCACGGCGGCGAACTCAGACTGGGCGATGCGCACCCGGGATTGACCGCGACGTTGGCTATTCCGGCCGGGCTCGGCGTGAGTGACGCGCTTGCCGCGCAAACGCCGGATGTGCCACAAAAGATCGCATGAACTCATCCGCGAAGGGCGACGCGGACCAACACAGTCTGGCCGCGCGTTTCGTGGACGGACCGCATGTGTCCGCTGCCGACATTGCCGAGCAGCGACTGTCCGACTGGTTCATCGATCTCGCGCCCGAGCAGGTGGCCGCGATCGAGGACCTGACCGCGCGATTTCCTCGTGCAAGAACCATTCTCCTGGGCATCGCTGAAGCGTCTCCCTACCTTTTCGATCTGGTCTGCTCCGACGCGGAGCGCACCGTGCGGGTGCTTCGATGCGATCCGGAACGGCATCTCGCCGAACTGATCCTAAACGCCTGCAGCAACAACTCCGCCGAGGCAAGCGAAGTGGAAGTCATGCAGCTGCTCCGCCGCATGAAAAGCGAGGCGGCGCTGCTGATCGCGCTCTGCGACATCGGCGGCGTCTGGCCGGTGATGCGGGTCACGGCTGCGCTCACGGACTTCGCGGTCGCCTCGGTGCAGACGGCGTTACGGTTTGTGTTGCGACAGGAAGCCGCGCGCGGAAAGCTATCTCCGCCGACTCTCGAACGGCCGGAGGAAAACAGCGGGCTCATCGTGCTTGCGATGGGCAAGATGGGTGCAGGCGAGCTGAATTACTCCAGCGACATCGACCTGATCGTTTTCTTTGATCCTGCCGCGCCCACGCTCGCGCCGGATATCGAACCGCAACCCTTCTTCGTTCGCGTGACTCAGGCGATCGCCCGAATACTGCAGCAGCGCACAGCGGACGGCTACGTGTTTCGGGTCGATCTGCGGCTGCGCCCGGATCCCTCGTCGAGCCAGGTCGCCATTTCGACCGATGCGGCGCTGCACTATTACGAGCGGGAAGGGCGGACCTGGGAGCGTGCGGCGATGATCAAGGCGCGGCCTTGCGCCGGCGACGCAAAGGCGGGCGAGGCTCTGGTCGCCGAAATCGCGCCGTTCGTCTGGCGCAAGCATCTGGATTTCGCCGCGCTTGCCGATGTCCACGATATGAAAAGGCAGATGCAAAGCTATCGCGGGCAAAGTGAGATCTCGGTCGAGGGCCACAACGTGAAGGTGGGGCGCGGCGGCATCCGTGAGATCGAGTTTTTTGCCCAGACCCAGCAGTTGATAGCCGGCGGCAGACATTCGGAACTGCGGGTGCGGCCGACCCTTGAAGCCTTGGAAGTGCTGGCCTCGAGCAATTGGATCACCATCGAAGCGCGGGACGAGCTTACGGCGGCCTACCAGTTCCTGCGGCGGGTCGAGCACAGGTTGCAGATGATTGCGGACGAGCAGACCCACAGCCTGCCGGAAGATACGCCGGCAGTAGACCGCTTCGCATGGTTCTTCGGCTATCCAAGCCGTGCGGCGTTCGCGAACGATCTGCTTCGTCATCTGAAAGCCGTGCAGGGGCATTACAGCAAGCTGTTCGAGGGCGAGCCTGGCGAGAACGCAAAGTTGGCCGCGGTGGATTACAGCGCGGGCCCTGACGACACCCGACTGTTGGATCACCTTGCGGCGTTGGGCTTCAAGAAGCCCCTGATGGTCGCCCATACCATTCGCCAATGGATGCAGGGCGAGTATCGCGTATTCAGATCGGCATCGACGCGCGACGCCTTTGTCGAGTTCGTTCCCGCACTGATCGATGGCCTCGCCAAAGCGGAGGAGCCTGACGGGGGGGTGGCGGCTTTCGACCGCTTCCTGCAGGCGTTGCAGCGCGGGGGGCGGCTCATATCGCTACTCAGCCAGAACCGCGATCTCGTCGCGCTGGTTGCGCTTATTCTCGGCGCGGCGCCGCGCCTGGGCGACATGTTGGCCAGGCAGCCGCAAGTCATCGATGGGCTAATCGATCCGCGCTTCTTCGGCGCGATGCCCGATCAGCGCGAACTCTCGGCGCGGCTGACGGCGACACTGGCCGATGCCAATTCATACGAGGAATTTCTGGATCGCCTGCGGCTCTTCGGACAAGAGAGCCTGTTTTTGATAGGTACCCGCATCCTCTCAGGAACGGTTTCCGCTCAACAAGCCAGCATCGCCTTTGCCAACGTGGCCGAAGGTGTTGTCGATACGGTGCATGGCCTGGTGAGCGAGTTGTTTGCGGCCCAGCACGGGCGCATTGACGGACAGCAGACCGCGATCCTTGCGATGGGCAGGCTTGGCAGCCGCGAGATGAACGCGTCATCGGATCTCGACCTCATCCTGCTCTACGATTTCGATCCCGAGCACCCCGATTCCAACGGCCCTCGATCGCTGCACGGAGCCCAGTATTTCGCGCGCTTCACCCAGCGGCTGATCAGCGCCTTCACCACGCGGACGAACTACGGGGTGCTGTACGAAGTCGACATGCGGCTACGCCCATCCGGTCGGGCAGGGCCGGTCGCCTCTCACATCGCCTCGTTCGCGGAATACCAGCAACGCGAGGCTTGGACCTGGGAGCACATGGCGTTGACCCGCGCCCGCGTGATCTCCGGGCCTCCCGACTTTCGGGCCAGGATAGAAGGAACCATTCGCGATGTGCTGATCCGGCCCCGCGACACCAGTATCATTGCAAGCGACGTGGCGGAGATGCGCCGCGCCATTGCGCTGGAGAAAGGTGAGCACGACGTCTGGGATCTGAAATATGCCGCGGGCGGCCTCGTCGATATCGATTTCATCGCGCAGTATCTGCAGCTCGTGCACGCCGCAGCCAAGCCGGAGATTCTCGACGTGAGCAC
>JBJMTO010000194.1:0-9133 GCA_045811665.1 Bradyrhizobium sp. | reverse complement strand
AAAAGCTGCGCCGCTGCGGCGGGCCGCAACGGCGCTTTTTCATGTGCTGACACCCTGCCGCTTTAACGGGCGGCCGCTTGTTCCGCTTTCGACTCAGCCAAAATCTTCATGAACCTGGCGAAAAGCAACTCGCGCTCCTTGACCGTGAGCGTCTTGCGACCGGAAGAGGCGGCGTAGTTCTGCAGGAATTTCTCGAAAGCCAGCCTCAACTCCGGCGACGATTGTCCGGCCGCGCCGTCCGCATTGGCGGACAAGGGTTGGCTTTTGTGAGCGGCAAGCCACTCCGCCGCCGGCTTGAATCGCACCCAGCCGGGCATTTCCGCCGACAGGTTGACTTCGCGCCATTTTGGATGCCGCGACTTGTTGTTGAATTGATCGATCCTGCTGAAGAACGCGTCGACGAACTTGGCAACCCGCTTGTACCGCGGCGAGTTCTCCGGCCAGGTGTAGGCGACGAGCAGCGCCCGGTTCGCAATGGTCGGGACCGTGGTCCCCTCCGGCACCAGATTGGGATAGTGTTCAGGTGTGATCTCGGCGGGAAGATAATTGGCGAACAGCTCGCGCAAGTCGTGCTTCGGCAAGCTTGCCTGATCGAGCGCGAGGAAGTGGACGCCGTCTTCCTTTTTCACCTTGGACAAGGTGACCTGCGGCGCGCCGGTGAGAATGATCATGGCCGAGATCTCTCCGGCGACCAGTCTTTTGACTGCTTCGTCGTTGTCGAAATAAGAGCGCTGCACCGGAATGTTAAGCGCCTCGAATACCGTGTCGGCGGTCACTTCGGTCTGGCTGTCCTTCAGGTTGAAGTTGACCTTCTTGCCCCTCAGATCGTCGAACGACTTGATGTCGTTGCGGGCGAGAACATGAAACTCCGAATTGTAGAGCTTGGTGATGTATTGAACGCGCTGCTCGACGTTGGCGTACAGCACCGGATCCTTTTTCTTCAACAGCCGCAGGTTGTCCTCGTCGACAACCGCCATGTCCATGTTCTTGAGAAACAGCACGTCGTTGACGTTCTGGAGTCCGCCGACCCCGAGCACCGGCAGAACGCGTATGCCGTCCGGCCCCAGGTCGTTGACGACGTTGCGGATGTCTTCGGTAAACCTGGCGCACGTGCAGGAGATGCCGGACACCACCACGGTAACCGCGATATCGTTGGCCTGACGCTTTTTCTCGTCGTAGCTGACTGCCTGCCGCTGCGCCGCTTGAGCCGCCACCGGACGCGGCGCAAGGCTTGCGCATAGCAACAGTAATGACAGGCAGACGAAGACACTTCTAGCAGTCGTAGTGGAGACGCCCATAAGCTTGCCCTTTGCTTGTGATGTGCGGCACGTCACTGAGTGCTGATCACGTGAGTGCCACGTCCGAAATTTGCGTTGACTTGTGTGGCTGCGGCGGAAGCTCGCCGCAGCGATGGTGGCCGCAGTTGCGTGAAGAAACGTTCAGCTCAACGTTGCTTGCTTGCGAGCAGTTCGAGCCGCTGGGTTGCCTCGGCCGCTCCGAACCTTTTCGCTTTTTCGTACCAGCCTCGTGCGAGGGCTAGATCAGGCACCACGCCATGCACGCCCATCTTCTCGAGGATCGCTGGATCGTAGGTTTCCGCCAGCGTCATGGCTGCCCGTGCATCTCCGGCGTCAGCGGCGCGCCGCATCACCAGCCGAGCCGCCGCAATGTCGCCACTGGCGATCAGGCTATCCCCGCGCCTGAGCAACGCAGCGATTTCGTTGGCACCGAGCTGGTTGATCGAGTCCGTTGGCACAGTTGGCGTGGTTGTCGTTGCCGTCGCCGTCGCCGTTGTCGTTGCCGGAGCTATCGGCTCCATAACAGGCGAAGGGCGTGGAGCACTGCTCTGCAGCGCATTCTGGTAGGCGCTCTTGATCTCCTCACGCGTCGGCGCCACACCGGCAGTGGTAACGCTTCGGTTTGCCCGGTCCTCGGCCGCGGTCGCCGGTGAGGGCTCCTTCAGCTTTGTGTCACGTCGTGTCAGCTGCGAGGGATCGGACTGCGCGGAGGCGGGCAATATCGCCGCGACCGACGCTTTGGCATTCAGCACCATGTCTCGGGTGCCGTCGGACGAAAACAGCGCGTACAGAACCGCTATCGCCGCGGCCGCCACCACGCCGGCCAGGATACGCGATGAGATCGCGGTTCCACGCTTCTTCCGCAGCGGATTGGCGTATTCGCTCGGATCCGGTTCCCCGCCGTGGTCGGACAGGAAAAGCGGAACCGATTCTTCCGAAAATGCGTCCGCCCGGGCCAGTTGGCGCAGCCGGTACGGTTCCACGTTGTGATCGGCGGTGATTTCGTCGACCGGATCGCGGTCGGGGTAGCCTTCTCTAATAAATAGAGGTGCCTGCTCCACCATGATGACGCTCCCCGCTACTGTGACGCAACAAATGGGCCTGCCCGGCAGTTTTTATTGTCGTGATCATCCAGCAGCGCCCCCATACCGAGCAGGTACTCAGCATCCGCATTGGGCCCAAATAGCGACCAAGGCTGGCTAGATTCAAGACATGTTGGGGTTTCACTGTGATGTAAAAGTGGCGACGACCTTTCTGCAGAAAGATGCCGCATAGTCGGCCGTCAGAACAGGGCACATCACGAAATGCCGTGGTTTGGACGAGAACCAGCGCTAGCCACTACATATGTCAGGGAAAATTATATCGAGCGCGCCACGCCGCGCGGCGGGAGGTGACCTACCTGTCGCATCAAGCCAAGGTCACAATGCCATCGGCGATGTCAGAAATGTGGTGATCACCAGACCAAAAGTGTCAGTCTTAAGGCGGGCAAAAGCGCTAGATGCCCAACAACCAGACCGCGACAATGGTTCCGAGCACAGCCAGGCCGGAAATCGTCCAGCCGGTGGCGTAAGCGGCCCCGTCGGGCTGCGGCCTGTCCACCAAGGTGTCATTCCAGTCCGTCATGACAGCCTCCTTAGGGATTGTCAGCGATCCCGAACGACAATTCCGACGCAGGCTCCAGAGTTCCCTACGAGGACGGCCAAGTGATCGAATATCGCGTCAGGCGGTGAGACGCGATGGTCCGCGGCTCAGGGCAGGCGCGACTTGCTGGATTACTTGCCGGGCCGCGTCGCCAGCGCAGGCTTGGTCACGCCATCGAGGCCGGCCAGAACGAGCACGGTCAACAGGGCGTTCTGCGGGCCATGATAGGCATCGACCGGCTTGTACCATTCGTTGCGCGAGTGCCAGTTGCCGCCCTCGCCGCCGCCCCCGATGGTCACGGCTGGGATCCCCAGCGACATCGCCAGATTGGAATCGGTGCTGGAGCCCGCAAAGGTCACGCGCGGCGTCCGCGTGATGACGGTGACCGCCCGCTGCGTGGCTTGCACGATCGGCGAATCCATCGCCACGATGCCGGCGGGCCGGTCGCCGATCAGCTTGATCTCCACCGTCAGCTTGTCGGAATGCCAGCGCGTATTTTCCTCCGTCACCGCTTGCCTGACGAGATCGAGCAGACGAGCCTCGAGCTTGAGCAGTTCTTCCGTCGAGTTCGAGCGCATGTCGACCGCCATCCTGGCTTCGCCAGCAATCGCGTTGACGGAAGTACCACCGCTGACGGTGCCGACCGTGAAGGTGGTCTTGGGATCGGATGGGGTCTGCAACTCCGCGATGTGAGCGATCGCGCGGCCCATGGCATGGATCGCGCTCGGCAGTCCGAATTCCTGAAAGCTGTGCCCACCCGGACCTCGGAAGATCATCTCGTAGCGATGGCTGCCGGTCGCCTGGTTGACCACGCGGCTGATGCCGAGACCATCGATGGAGATGAAGCCGTCGATATCGCTGTGGTCGCGAAACAGCGCCTTGACGCCCCGCAGATTGCCTAGCTCTTCCTCGCCCACGGTGCCGACGAACATCACATCGCCGACCGTCGCGAGATCGTTGGCGTTGATGCTTTTGATCAGCGACAGCAGCGCGGCGAGACCGCGTGAATCGTCGCCGATGCCGGGCGCGAGAATGAGACCGTCCTTTTCCTTGACGGTGACATCGGTGCCTTCGGGGAACACCGTGTCGAGATGCGCCGAGACCACCAGCTTCGGCCTGCCGCCGCCACTCCCTCTGCGCGACGCGATCACGTTGCCTTCGCTGTCGATCGATGCGTCCTTGAAACCGAGCTCCCGCATCCGCTTCAAGAAGTATTCGGCCCTGACTTTCTCCTTGTAGGGCGGCGCCGGAATTTCGGTGATGCGCTTCTGTTCCGCCAGCGCCGCATCGTCGTCCGCCTTGATGTCCTCAAGTGTCTTCACGACTTTCGGATTGGCGAGGATGAGCTGAAACGCCGCATCGATCGGCGCCCCCGAAGCCGTTTGCGCGTGGCCTGGGCTGGCGAGGGTGTCGGCCGCCAGCAAGCCGGCGATCGCGGCGGCAATTCGAATGCAATTTCTCATCGTAGATCCTCTTTCTCGGCTCAACCCAGACGTGCGTCCTTGAGGCGATCCGCCATCCATGCCGACAGCGGTCCGTCGACGACTCCGCCGACATAGATGTCGCAGACCATGCTGTTCTTTCCGAGCACGAGATAAAGCCCGATGTCGTAGGCGAACCAGAGATGTGGGTCGGTAAGCGCGCGCAGCTTGTGCCGATCGTGTTCCGCCGGCTGATGGTTGCTGGCCTTGCGCACCTCGATCGCCAGCAGATTGTTGGGTATCGCGCGCTGGTGGACAACGATGTCGGGATAAACCGATTTCGCCAGATGATCGTCGGTCGAGACGATGGTGCCATGCGGCAGCCGCAAGGTTCGCTCGCCCAGCCGGTCGTAATCGCAATCGACCTCCCAGCCCGGAAACTGGTATTCCACATGCACCGCCAGCCGGTGTGTCAAGGTGCGCTCGCCGAGGTCGTGCTCGAACAAATAACTCTCTCGCCTATAGAATCTGGCAAGCGCCGCTAGGACCTTGTCCAGTTCGGCGTGCATTCGGCCTCCGAAACATGACGCCATGGCGCGCAGCGCCGCGATCAGGCAACCCACAACCAAAATTCATTGTAGGGACTGCCGAAGAGTCGTCGCAACAATGAACTTGGCGTTCGCCTGGTTTCCTGTGGGCTACTCTTTCGAAGGATGCGCGTTCACATCTGCACTTCGATCAGCCGTGGTCCCCGATCGGGCATGGCTTCGGCCAATGCGGCGACCAGTTCGTCGGCCGTGGTCACGGCGCGTCCGGGAACGCCCATGCCCTTGGCCAGCGCGACAAAATCCAACGTCGGGCGATCGAGCTTCAGCATGTCCTGCGCGCGCTGGCCGGGCTCGCCCGCACCGACACCGTCGAATTCGCCGCGCAGGATCTGATAAATGCGGTTGGCAAATACGATCGTCGTGACGTTGAGGCCTTCGCGCGCCTGGGTCCACAGCGATTGCAGCGTGTACATCGCGCTGCCGTCACCGACCATGCAGATCACCTTGCGGTCGGGGCACGCCACCGCGGCGCCGGTAGCGACCGGAGTCGAAAATCCGATCGAGCCGCCCATGTTCTGGAGCCAGTCGTGCGGGGCCGCCGCCGCCGTCGGCGGAAAGAAGCTGCGCCCCGTCGTAATGGATTCGTCGACCACAATCGCGTTTTCCGGAATAGCCATCGCAATCGCATGGGCGATCGAGGCGTGGGTCAGCGCGCCCGTTGGTCGGGCCAGTTCGACCATGGCTTGCGGCTTGGCGTCGGTGGGTCTCGCGCCAAGCGCCGAGGCGAGCGCCTCCAGCGCGGCCACCGAATTTTCGCCCCCCGACGTCATGCGGTGGACCTCGCATCCTTCCGGCTTCAAAAGGCTCGGCTTGTTCGGATACGCAAAGAAAGCCACCGGATCGTTGGCCTCGACCAGAACGATGTGGCGGAAATCCTTCAGGATCGGCAGCGCCTGTTCGATCACGTAAGGAATGCGGTCGATCGAGAAGCGTCCGCGCCCCCTCGCCATGCGAGGGTTGTAGGTTTGTCCCAATACCTTGCACCCGGTCTTGCCACCGATTTGAGCCGCAAGAGCCAGCCCCTGTTCGGTCAGCGCGTTGCCGGAGAGCAGAAGCAGCGTCTCCGTTCCGCCTCGCAACACCTTGGCGGCATTCTCGACGGCTGCCGACGAGTAGCTGGCGCGCTGGGATTCCGCAGGTACCTGGGCGATGCCATCGGCCTCGTTCCAGGCTGTGTCGGCGGGCAGGATCAGCGTCGCGATCTGCGGCGGTGAGCTTTTGGCGGCCGCTATGGCCGCAGCTCCGTCCCGCGAGACCGACTTCGCATCCGGGGAGGTCCGTACCCAAGCCGACATTGGCCGTGCCAGGCCCTCGATGTCCGACGTCAACGGCGCATTGAACCCGATGTGATAGACCGCATGCTGGCCGACGATATTGACGATGCCGGAACTCGCCTTCTTGGCGTTATGCAGGTTGGCCAGCCCATTGGCGAGGCCGGGGCCGAGGTGCAGCAGCGTCGAAGCGGGCGTGCCCTTCATGCGGAAATACCCGTCCGCGGCTCCCGTCACCACGCCCTCGAACAGGCCAAGAATGCAGCGCATGCCCTCGACCCGATCCAGCGCCGCGACGAAATGCATTTCGGAGGTGCCGGGGTTGGCAAAGCAGACGTCGACGCCCCCCGCGACCAAGGTCCGCACCAAGCTTTCCGCACCGTTCATCGTTCCACTCCCTTCGCGAGGCTTTTTCTAATATCGCCCGCTGACCGAATTGCAGATCAATCATTCCCAGCGGGTTTCGTCAAAGGCTCCGCCGACATTGCTGATATCCGCTCCTTCGGTCACATGGCAAACAGAGCGAGCGTCGGCGCGCTCGCATCGACAGCGATATGCATTCGTCGCGCGCGGTGTTAATTTGGCAACAGCGATATCCGAAACGCGCCGCTCGCGCGCCAGCTCCTTGCGAAACCGCGCGAATTATGAACTCTGTTGTGACTAAATCGATGCTTTTGAAGAGGTCTATAATGATCCGGGCGTGTGTTTTTCTGTTTGCAGCGGCGATGATGCTGGTCCCTACCGGGGACGCGCGAGCCGAGAGCTTCGACGTGCGGGAAATCATGGGCTTCGGTCCACGTTTCAGCGTCGGTGGATCGAGCCCGATTCGTCGGCAGACCGTGTATTTTGCAAGCAACTATGCGCCGGGAACGATCTACATAGACACGGCCGAGCGGCGACTTTATCTCGTGCTCTCGGGCGGCCAGGCGCTCCGCTACGGCATCGGCGTAGGCCGCGACGGCTTCCGCTGGGGCGGAGTGCACAGGATTTCCGCCAAAAAGCAATGGCCGAGCTGGACACCGCCCTCACAGATGCTGGCGCGGCGGCCCGATCTACCGCGCCACATGGCCGGCGGCCTCGACAATCCACTCGGCGCGCGCGCGATGTATCTGGGCTCCACGCTGTACCGCATTCACGGTTCCAACGAACCGGAGACCATCGGACAGGCGGTGTCGTCGGGATGCTTCCGCATGACCAATGACGACGTGCAGGATCTCTACGACCGCGTTTCCATCGGCACCAAGGTGGTCGTGAAGAACTAGCCCAACGTGGAAGTGGCTGAGCCTCATTGCTCAGCCTTGCGCCTGCTCAACGATTGCGGCAGCGTCCAATCATGAGCATTCGCGGATCATTGCATCCACACTCGGTGTTCGCGCTGGTCGCAGCGATCGCCTTCGACATCGTGGTCTGCCAACCGCTTGCTTGCGCCGAAATTCCGGCGATTGCCTCCCGTCAGCGCGCTGAAAAGAAGATCTTCACCGATGGCCAGATCGCCGACGGTTTCTTCAAGATCGCGTTCGGGGCCGAGTATCACCTCGCTGGCCGCGTCGACCGCATCCGCAAATATGAAAGTCCGGTGCGGGTATTCGCCGACGGCAACGGCACGGAGCGAAAGGCGCAGCTTGCCAGAGTCGTGGCCGATATCGCCAAGCGGGTCCAGCATCTGGATATCGCGATGGCGGAGGGCAGAGACAGCGCCAACGTGGTCGTCAAGCTGGTGCGCGATCGCGATCTTCACCGCACCATTACGACCTTCTACGGAATCGCGCGGGGCCGGGAGATCGCAACCTCGCTCGACCCGCAATGCCTATCCGGCTTCCGCAAGAACGAGGCTTATGAAATCGAGCGCTCCGACGTCATCCTCACGGTCGATAACGGCGATTTCACTTTCCTCGATTGCGCCTATGAGGAACTGCTGCAGTCGCTCGGCCCGATCAACGACACCACCAGCGTCCCCTGGACCATGTTCAACGACAATGTGTCGATGGGTTTCTTCGACATCTACGACCAATACATTCTGAACTTGCTGTACGATCCGCGCATCAAGGCCGGCATGACCGTCCCCGAAGTAAAGGCGGTGCTGCCCCAGGTGTTGGCCGACGTCCGCGTCTGGGTGAGGAAGATAAATAACCTTTCGGACTAGAATTATCGTTCCCGAGGCCCAGTCCCGTCAGGCCGATTTGTCAAACAGCTCCCGCCCGATCAGCATCCGGCGGATTTCACTCGTGCCGGCCCCGATCTCGTAGAGCTTGGCATCGCGCAGCAGCCGGCCGGTCGGATAATCGTTGATATAGCCGTTACCGCCGAGCAGCTGGATCGCATCGAGCGTGCATTGCGTTGCCTTCTCGGAGGCGTAGAGAATGGCGCCTGCCGCATCCTCTCGCGTGGTCTCACCCCGATCGCAGGCTTTTGCAACGGCGTAAACGTAGGCGCGCGAGGCGTTCATGGTGGTGTACATATCGGCGATCTTGCCCTGGACCAGCTGGAAACTGCCGATGGGTTGACCGAACTGCTTGCGCTCGTGCACGTAAGGCATCACCACATCCAGGCAAGCCTGCATGATGCCGAGCGGACCCGCTGCCAGCACCGAACGCTCGTAATCGAGACCTGACATCAGCACGTTGACGCCGCGGCCGACCTCGCCCAGCACATTCTCTTCCGGCACTTCGCAATCCTCGAATACCAGTTCGCCGGTATCGGAGCCGCGCATGCCGAGCTTGTCGAGCTTCTGCGCCGTTGAAAATCCCTTCATGCCTTTTTCGATGATGAACGCGGTGATGCCGCGTGGCCCGGCGGCGGGGTCGGTCTTGGCATAGACCACCAGAGTTTCCGCGATCGGGCCGTTGGTGATCCACATCTTGCTGCCGTTGAGGACGTAGCGGTCTCCCTTCTTG